>NZ_JBIAUG010000022.1:0-128348 GCF_042892575.1 Streptomyces sp. NPDC001744 | reverse complement strand
GGGGGGGCCACCATGTCCCCCCCCCCCCCCCACACCCCGTTGCGGGGGGCGCCCCCCAACAACAAAAAAAAAAAGCGCCGGGTTGTGGGGGGGGGGGTCCGGCCCGGGGCCCCCACCCGCCCCCCACCCGCGTGTCGGGGATACTGGTAGGCGCAGACGTAGAGGGAGAGGCCACACATCGTGACTGAGATCGAGATCGGGCGCGGCAAGCGCGGCCGCAGGGCGTACGCGTTCGACGACATCGCCGTCGTGCCCAGCCGGCGCACCCGGGACCCGAAGGAGGTCTCGATCGCCTGGCAGATCGACGCCTACCGCTTCGAGCTGCCGTTCCTGGCCGCCCCGATGGACTCGGTGGTCTCCCCGCAGACCGCCATCCGCATCGGTGAGCTGGGCGGTCTGGGCGTCCTGAACCTCGAGGGCCTGTGGACCCGGTACGAGGACCCGCAGCCGCTGCTGGACGAGATCGCGGAGATGGACGAGGCCACCGCGACCCGCCGCCTCCAGGAGATCTACGCGGCCCCCATCAAGGAGGAGCTGATCGGGCGGCGCATCAAGGAGGTGCGCGACTCCGGCGTCGTCACCGCCGCCGCGCTCTCCCCGCAGCGCACCGCGCAGTTCTCCAAGGCCGTCGTGGACGCCGGGGTGGACATCTTCGTGATCCGCGGTACGACGGTCTCCGCCGAGCACGTCTCGGGCGCGGCCGAGCCGCTGAACCTCAAGCAGTTCATCTACGAGCTGGACGTCCCGGTCATCGTCGGCGGCTGCGCCACGTACACCGCGGCCCTGCACCTGATGCGCACCGGCGCGGCGGGCGTCCTGGTCGGCTTCGGCGGCGGCGCCGCGCACACCACCCGCAACGTCCTGGGCATCCAGGTCCCGATGGCGACCGCCGTCGCGGACGTGGCCGCCGCGCGCCGCGACTACATGGACGAGTCCGGCGGCCGGTACGTGCACGTCATCGCCGACGGCGGCGTGGGCTGGTCCGGCGACCTGCCGAAGGCGATCGCCTGCGGCGCCGACGCCGTGATGATCGGCTCGCCGCTGGCCCGCGCCACGGACGCGCCGGGCAAGGGCCACCACTGGGGCATGGAGGCCGTCCACGAGGACGTGCCGCGCGGCAAGCTGGTGGACCTGGGCATCGTCGGCACCACCGAGGAGATCCTCGCGGGCCCGTCGCACATCCCGGACGGCTCGATGAACTTCTTCGGCGCCCTGCGCCGCGCGATGGCCACCACCGGTTACAGCGAGCTCAAGGAGTTCCAGCGCGTCGAGGTCACGGTCGCGGACGCGCAGCACAAGCGCTGACGCCTTCCGCACGCGCGTGGGGCCCCGCACCGGCCGGTGCGGGGCCCCACGCGCGTGCGCGCCGCGGTCAGGCGGCCTTCCGCGCGCCCGAGAAGGCGGCGAAGGCGGCCAGGGCGAGGAAGAGGAAGGTCATCGGGTCCTTGGCCTCGTTCCACGCCTGGGTCAGCGCGCCGAACTCCTGGAAGAAGAGGTCGGTGGCGGGGACGCCGAGCCGCTTGCCGAGGATGATCGCGATGCCGAGGAGCTGGCCGAGGCAGACGCCCCCGACGGAGAGGAGCGCGCCGGCCACGGGCAGGACGGGGTTGCCGCCGCCGACCTTGCCGGCCGCGAGGCCGACGAGGACGCCGACGCCGACGGCGGCCCAGCCGATCTCCCGTTCGATGCCGCCCATGACGGCGCCGTACACGCCCCCCGCGACGAGCGCGGCGACGAAGGCGGCCAGCAGGCCGAGGCCCACGCGGGAGCCGCGGGGCGCGGACGGCGGCGCCGGGTGGGGCTGGGGCGCGGCGTCCCCGGCGAACGGGTTGCCGGGCGGCGGGACGGGCTGGGACATGCGGATTCCCCCCTGGGAACGGAAACGCGCGGAAGCGCGTTCGAGAGGCCCGGAGGCTAGCAGCCCGCTGTGACAGGGACACGGGTTTTCGGGCGGGTCCGTCTTCCGGGCCGGCCCGCCGCCCTTCCGCCGCCCCGGCTCAGAGGCGGTGGGCCGCCCCCGCCGGGACGGCGCCCCGGGTGTCGAGGAGGAGCTGCGCCTTCACCGAGAGGCCCTGGAGGTCGTAGGTGCGGTGGTGCTGGAGGAGGACCGTCAGGTCGGCGTGGGCGGCCGCCTCGTAGAGGGAGTCGGCGCGGGGCACGGGCAGGTCGCGGACGCGCCAGTCGGGGACGTGGGGGTCGTGGTAGCTGACGGCCGCGCCCAGGTCCATGAGGCGGCGGGCGATCTCGTCGGCGGGGGAGCCCTGCCGGTCGGAGAGGTCGGGCTTGTACGTGATGCCGAGCAGCAGGACGCGGGCGCCCCGGGCCGACTTGCCGTGTTCGTTGAGGAGGGTGGCGGCGCGCCGGACGACGTACCCCGGCATGCGTTCGTTGACCTGGCCCGCGAGTTCGACGAGGCGGAGCGGCCGGTGGGCGCCGACGGTGTCGACGGGGACGCCGTGGCCGCCGACGCCGGGGCCGGGGCGGAACGCCTGGAAGCCGAAGGGCTTGGTCTCGGCACAGCGGATGACGTCCCACACGTCGACGCCGAGTTCGTGGCAGAGGACCGCCATCTCGTTGACGAGGGCGATGTTGACGTGCCGGAAGTTGGTCTCCAGGAGCTTGACCGTCTCCGCCTCGCGGGGGCCGCGCGCGCGTACCACCTTGTCGGTGAGGCGTCCGTAGAAGGCGGCGGCGGACTCGGTGCAGGCGGGGGTGAGGCCGCCGATGACCTTGGGGGTGCCGGTGTAGCCGTGGGTGCGGCTGCCGGGGTCGAGCCGGCCGGGCGAGTACGCGAGGTGGAAGTCGCGGCCCGCGCGCAGTCCGGAACCGGCTTCGAGGACGTCGCGGAGCGGGCCCTCGGTGGTGCCCGGCGGGACCGGGGACTCCAGGAGGACGGTGGTGTGGGGGCGCAGCCGGGCGGCGAGGGCGCGGGCCGCGTCGGTGACGGCGCTGAGGTCGAGGGTCCGGTCGGGGCCGAGGGGGGTCGGGACGCAGAGGACGGCGGTGCGGACCCGGCCGAGTTCGGCGGGGTCGGCGGTCGGGCGGAAGCCCCCCGCGAGCATCCGGCGGATCTCCGGCGTGGTGAGCGAGCCCTCGACCGGGGAGCGTCCGGCGGCGAGTTCGGCGGCGGCGCGCGGATCGACGTCGTAGCCGATGGTGCCGAAGCCTGCGGCGGCTGCGGCCTGGGCGAGGGGGAGTCCGTGGTGGCCGAGGCCGATGACGGCGAGATCAGCGGGCATGGGGGTGGACCGTCCTTCCCAATAGCCGGAGGGGACGCGACGCGCAAGCCCGGTGGGCGGAACGGGTCGCACGCAATGTCAGACTAGGCGTAAATATGACCGTTATGGTGCATTGTGTGACCTCAGGTCGCCGAGTGTTGTCCACAGGCCGGTGGGGAGGCGGTGGCTGAAGTCGCCGGAGCGGGACAGAATCGGACTGTGAGCCGGACCACACGGTCCCGGCTCGTGTGCGGGAAGGACGCGGACGGGGCAGCCGGTACGCGGAAGGACGCGCGCGGGGCACCCCGGGCGCGTGGAACGCCGCGGCGGGACGACCGTGCGCGGAAGACGGGGGACGACGGGAGGCGGCAGACGTGAGGACAGCGAAACTGGGACCGGCCGAGCGCGCCGAGGCGCTGACGGCCATGGCCGGGCGCGAGCTGGACGTACTGGTCGTCGGCGCCGGCGTGGTCGGCGCGGGCACGGCCCTCGACGCCGTCACGAGAGGGCTCTCCACCGGCATCGTCGAGGCCCGCGACTGGGCCTCGGGCACCTCCAGCAGGTCCAGCAAGCTCATCCACGGCGGTCTGCGCTATCTGGAGATGCTGGACTTCGCCCTGGTGCGCGAGGCGCTCAAGGAGCGCGGGCTCCTCCTGGAGCGGCTCGCCCCCCACCTGGTGAAGCCGGTCCCCTTCCTCTATCCCCTCCAGCACAAGGGCTGGGAGCGGTTCTACGCCGGTTCGGGCGTCGCGCTGTACGACGCGATGTCGTTCTCCTCCGGCCACGGCCGGGGCCTCCCCGTCCACCGGCACCTCTCCCGGAGCCGCGCCCTGCGGGTCGCCCCCTGCCTGCGGAAGGACGCCCTGGTCGGCGCCCTCCAGTACTACGACGCCCAGATGGACGACGCCCGCTTCGTCACCACCCTCGTGCGCACGGCCGCCTCCTACGGCGCCAGGGCCGCCAGCCGGGCCCGGGTCGTCGGCTTCCTCCGGGAGGGCGAGCGGGTCGTCGGCGCGCGCGTCCAGGACGTCGAGGCCGGGGCCGAGTACGAGATCCGGGCCAAACAGGTCGTCAACGCCACCGGGGTGTGGACGGACGACACCCAGGCCCTCATCGGGGAGCGCGGCCAGTTCCACGTCCGCGCCTCCAAGGGCATCCACCTCGTCGTGCCCAAGGACCGCATCCACTCCACCACCGGCCTGATCCTGCGGACCGAGAAGTCCGTCCTGTTCGTGATCCCCTGGGGGCGCCACTGGATCGTCGGCACCACCGACACCGACTGGGACCTCGACAAGACCCACCCGGCCGCGTCCAGCGCCGACATCGACTACCTCCTGGAGCACGTGAACACCGTGCTCGCCACCCCGCTCACCCGGGACGACGTCGAGGGCGTCTACGCGGGCCTGCGCCCCCTCCTCGCCGGCGAGTCGGACGCCACCAGCAAACTCTCGCGCGAGCACACCGTCGCCCACCCCGTCCCCGGCCTGGTCGTGGTGGCGGGCGGCAAGTACACGACGTACCGAGTGATGGCGAAGGACGCCGTCGACGAGGCGGTGCACGGCCTCGACCAGCGCGTCGCGCCCTGCGTCACGGAGGACACCCCGCTCCTCGGCGCCGAGGGCTACCGGGCCCTGTGGAACGCGCGGGCCGGGATCGCCGCCAGGACCGGGCTGCACGTCGTGCGGGTCGAGCACCTCCTCAACCGGTACGGCTCCCTGGCGGAGCAGGTCCTCGACCTCGTCGCCGAGGACCCCCGGCTCGGCGAGCCGCTTCCGGCGGCCGACGACTACCTGCGCGCCGAGATCGTCTACGCGGCCTCGCACGAGGGCGCCCGCCACCTGGACGACGTCCTCACCCGGCGGACCCGGATCTCCATCGAGACCTTCGACCGGGGCACCCGCAGCGCCCGCGAGTGCGCGGAGCTGATGGCTCCGGTGCTCGGCTGGGACGACCACCAGATCGACAAGGAGGTCGAGCACTACCGGAAGCGGGTGGAGGCGGAACGCGAGTCGCAGCGGCAGCCCGACGACCTGGCGGCGGACGCCGCGCGGCTGGGAGCGCCGGACATCGTGCCCCTCTGACGGCGTTTCGGTTGTCCTGGAGGGGTGTGGAGGGATTCCTCCCGGAGGGTTCCGGAGGTCCTCCGGTTTCCGCGGTGGTTCTCCGGGAGTTTTTCCGGGGGCGCGGCGGGGAATTCTCCGGCGGTTTCCCGCCGGTGTTCCGGGGGTTCTCCACCGCTCCTCCCGCGGCCCCTCCCCGCCCCTCCCGTGTTCCTCCCCCGGCCCCCCGTCAGCCTTTTGACGGTCCTTCGGCAGTCTTCCGGCGGTCCTGCCGGGGCCCTTTCGCGGTCCCGCGCCCGGGCGCCCGGGTCGTCCGTATCGGGTGGGAACCTCCGGAGTGCGCGTCGGCGTCGTCGTTCCGGAGTACGGACCCGGGGGCGCCACCCGTCCCGTGGTGAGGGACAATGGGCTCTCTTCCAGGGCGGGTTACCGCATCGTGCGGGAAGCGGCAGACGCGGCGGAGATCAGGGATCGCAGAGGGGACGCATGTCGGAGGCGGAGCAGTCGCGGGACACGGCGAAGGACCCCGGGCGGGACGCCGCCGCGGGGGCCGCGACCGACGGCGACCGAGGAACGGTTCCGGCCGCGCGTGAGCCGGGGCGGGACGCGAAGGACACGCAGGCCGGACAAGGTGCGCGGGACTCCGGGGAGGGCGCGGGGGCAGCGCGCGACACCGAGGACGCCGAGCCCGGGGAGACAGCCCCGGGCACCGGGCCGTCGGGCGCGGGGTCCTCGGACGCCGACGCGCCGGGCGCGCGGGCCGTCCCGGACGCCACGGGCGCGAAGGACTCCGGGAGCGGGCGGTCCGGCGGCGCGGCGGCTGCCGGGGCCGGGAGGACCGGGACGGCCGGCCGGCTCCAGGGGACCGAGCCGTCCACCGGGCGGGCCGGATTCGGCGCCGGGGACGGCGACGGCGGTGACGGGCGCGCGACGACCGCGAACCCCGGTGCCGCGCGCGACGGCGGCGGCACGGCGCGCGGCGGCGAGCCGCGCGGGAACCCGGCGGGCGAGGGGCGGCTGCTCGCCGGCCGCTACCGGCTCGGCGCGGTCCTCGGGCGCGGCGGCATGGGCACCGTGTGGCGCGCCACCGACGAGACCCTCGGCCGCACCGTCGCCGTCAAGGAGCTCCGCTTCCCCAGCAGCATCGACGAGGACGAGAAGCGACGCCTCATCACCCGGACCCTGCGCGAGGCGAAGGCCATCGCCAGGATCCGCAACAACGGCGCCGTGACCGTGTACGACGTCGTCGACGAGGACGACCGCCCGTGGATCGTCATGGAGCTGATCGAGGGCAAGTCCCTCGCGGACGCCGTGCGCGAGGACGGCACCCTCACGCCCCGGCGCGCCGCCGAGGTCGGCCTCGCCATCCTCGACGTGCTGCGTTCGGCCCACCGCGAGGGCATCCTGCACCGCGACGTGAAGCCGTCCAACGTGCTGATCGCCGAGGACGGCCGCGTCGTCCTCACCGACTTCGGCATCGCCCAGGTGGAGGGCGACCCCTCGATCACCTCCACCGGCATGCTCGTCGGCGCCCCCTCCTACATCTCGCCCGAGCGCGCCCGGGGCCACAAGCCCGGCCCCGCCGCCGACATGTGGTCGCTCGGCGGCCTCATCTACGCGGCCGTCGAGGGCACCCCGCCGTACGACAAGGGCTCCGCCATCGCCACCCTCACCGCGGTGATGACCGAGCCGGTCGACCCTCCGAAGAACGCGGGTCCCGAACTCGAGAAGGTCATCTACGGCCTCCTCGCCAAGGACCCGGCGCAGCGGCTCGACGACGCCGGCGCCCGGGTCCTGCTGCGGGCCGTGCTCGACGCGCCGGCGGAGACGCCCCCGGTCTCCCCCGAGGTGACCAGGGTCGTACCGCTGCCGCCGCACCCCACGGGGACGCCGGCGGCCCCGGCGGCCGGCCGGGACAAGGGACCGGAGGCGACGTCCGAGCGGATGCGGGGCGCCCTGAAGTCCGTGCGCGACGCGGCGGCCTCCGCGAAGGCGGAGCCGAGGCCGAAGCCCCAGCCGCTCCAGGGCGGCGGCAGGCAGGCCCCGGCCCGCGCGCCGCTGACCGACGTCGTGCCCCGACGCACCCTGGTCGTCATCGCCGCCGTCGTGGTCCTCGCCCTGCTCGGGACGATCCTGGCGGTCTCCCTCGGCGGGGGCGACGCGGACAAGGGGAAGGACGACACCGCGGCCTCGGCCGGCGCCTCCACGGGCGGCCGGGGCGGCACGGACGGTTCCGGCGGCGGCAAGGATCCGGCCGATCCCGGGCAGCAGGGCGGCGCACAGCCCGGCGGCGACGGCGCCACCGGCTCGGCGGGCACCGACGGCACGAACGGCGCCACGCCGTCGGGAACCCCCTCCGGAACGCCTTCCGGAAAGCCGTCCGGCGGCACGGGCGCGCCGCTGCCCGCCGGCTACACCCTCGTCACCAGCGACCGCTTCCACTTCACCATGGCCATGCCCGCGACCTTCCGGCTCAGCACCATCCCCGGATACGACCTCGGCGGCGTCTTCAGCGAGAACGGCGGATTCCCGCGCGTCCAGGTCGACTTCAACGACAGCCCGAAGGACAACGCGGCGAGCGCCTGGGAACTGGCCAAGATCGGCGTGGCCGCCACCAGCAAGGACTACCGGCACATCGGCATCAGCCCCGTCTCGTACAAGGGCTACCCGACCGTCGCCGACTGGGAGTTCGAGCGCACCCAGAAGGGCGTGCGCGTCCACGTGCTCAACCGCGGCTTCAAGGTGGACGCCGGACGCGGCTACTCCATCATGGTCAGCTGCGCGGCGGGCGAGTGGAACGGCGCGGAGTGCAGGACGCTGCGGGAGACGGCGTTCGCCACGTTCAGCCCCAAGGGCTGAGCCCGGCCCGTATCGTGAGGGACCGGGAACCGTACACGGTCGAACAGAGCCGTCGGCCGTACGGTCCCGGACCTGACCGGACCGGAACCGGCGGACCCGCGTGATCCCGCACGATCCCGGGTATCCGCAGGTCCACGGGGGACAGCGCGCGTGGGGAGGCGTCGTGGACGACTACGCGGGAAGGGTGCTCGCGGACCGCTACCGCCTGCCGCTGCCGCCGGAGGACGCGGTCGCGGCCGGGGACGACCTGACGGAGACGTACGCCTTCGACACGTACAGCGGGCAGGAGGTCCTGGTCCGCCGGGTGCCGCTGCCGGAGTTCGTGGACGCCGAGGTGCTCGACGGCGACGACGGCCCCGCCGATCCCCGCGACGGTGCGGGACGGGCCACCCGCCGGCCCGCCGAACCCGTCGTGCGCCGGGCGATCGAGGCGGCCCAGGCCGCCGCGCAGATCCCCGACCACCCCTTACTGGACCAGGTCTTCGACGTCTTCGCGGAAGCCGGTTCGCTGTGGATAGTCAGCGAACGCGTGGCGGCCAGGCCGCTGGCCGCGCTCCTCGCCGAGCGGCCGCTCAACCCGTACCGGGCGGCCGAGATCGGCGCCGACGTCCTCACCGCCCTGCGCGCGCTCCACGCCCACGGCTGGGTGCACCGGAACATCACCTCCCGGACCGTGCTCGTCTGCGACGACGGCCGGGTGATGCTCACGGGCCTCGCGGTGGGCGCCGCCGAGGAGGCCCTCTGCGGCTACGCGCCGGTGCCGGCGCCCGAGCCGGACGACGCGTACGGGTTCGGCCGCCCGTCCTCTCCGGAGGGGACGGAGGGGTACGGACCGGAGACGGAGTACGGGGCGGAGACCGCCGGCCCGGAGACGTACGGCCCGGAGACGTACGGCCCGGAGGCGTACGAGGAACCGCACGGGCCGGAGGCCCACGGGCCGTCCGGAGGGTACGAGCCGGAGGAGCACGCCTCCGGGCGGTACGCGTACGCGGACGAGTACGGGGCCACCGTGTACGTGCCCAAGGAGTACGACTCCGAGGAGTACCACCCCGACGTCCACGCTTCCGGGGCGTACGGCTCCGGGCCCCGTCGCCCGGAGGCGTACGAGGCGGTCCCCTACGGGCCGGACGGCGACGACCGCCCCGGGGCGGACCCGGACGGGGGAGCCGCGACCGGCGCGTGGCACGAGCCCGCCCGCGCCCCGGAGACCGGGGCCGGCGCCGTCGGGGCCGGTACGCGCTCCGGGACCGGCACGCACCCCGGAGGCGATGACCACGCCGGGACCGGCACCGACCCCGAGGCCGACCCCGAGGACGCCTCGCACGGGGCCGCTCACGACGACTCTCCGGAGCCCCCCGCCCCCGACGCCTACGGCGCCGACCCCTACGGGCGGGCGACGGCGCCCCCGGCCGGGGCGCGGCCCGCCGCGACGCCGCCGACCGCCGACGTGCGGGCCGCGCGGGCCGGGGCCATCGCCGCCTACCGGGCCGGCGCGCGGGCCGCCGCCCGGATGGGCGAGACCGGTGCCCTGCCCGTGCAGCGCCCCGCGTCCCCCGAACCGCCCGCGCCGCCTCCACCGCCCACGGCGCAGGCGGTCGGCGCGCCCGAGCCGCAGTGGTGGTCGCGGGTGGCGGACGACGACGACGGCGATGACGACGGCGACGGCGACGAGCCGTACGGCGGCGGCCCGAGGACGGGCCCGCCGCGCGTGATGCTGACCGGCAGCTGGAGCGACGGCCCGCACAGCGCGCGGGACGGCTCCGGTCCGATACCGGCCGGCGGCGGTTCCGGCCGGGGTCCCGTGCTGCCCGGCTCGGGACGCCCGGCGCTGCCCGCCGGATACACGGCGGTCCCCGGGACCGAGCGCCTCCCGGTCGCCGCAGGCGTCCCGGAGGCCCGGCGGGAGCCCGTGCCGGCCGAGGTCCACCGGGGGCCGGCCACGCGTCTCGCCGCCGAGCGCGCCCGGCAGACCCGGATCGCGGTCGTCGGCGCCGTCACCGAGCGCTGGGCGCCCGAACAGGCCGGTCCCGTGCACGAGAACTGGCGCCTGGCGCCGCCCATCGGACCCGCCACCGACCTGTGGGCGCTCGGCGCGCTCCTCTACCGGGCGGTCCAGGGCCACGCCCCCTACCCGGAGGACAGCGCGGCCGAACTGGTCCAGCTCGTCTGCGCCGAGCCGCCCGCCTTCGCCGAGGAGTGCGGGCCCCTGCGCCCGGTCGTGGAGTCCCTGCTGCGCCAGGACCCGGACGAGCGGCCCGACTTCGAGGAGCTGCGCGGCTGGCTGCGCTCCCTCGTCCGCTCGGCGCCCGAGCCGGACGCCGGGTTCGGCGTCGTACCGCTGCCGTCCGACGGGGCGCGGCTGCCGATCGTGCGCCGGCGCGGCGAACTGGTGCGCCGGTGGCGCAAGGGCGGCAAAGCCGACAAGAGGGGCAAGGGGGCCGAGGGGGAGGGAGCGGGCCGCCGCCGTCACAAGCGCGGCCGGGACCCGCACGCCGTGACCCGGCACGAGGACACGCGCGCGCAGGACCACGGGGCCGTCCGGCAGCACGCGCACGCACCCGAGTACGCGCCCGCGCCCGAGTACACATCGGGGTCCGAGTCGTACGCACCCGAGCCGTACGCACCCGAGTACGCGCCCGCACCCCCGCCCGAGCCGTACGCGTCCGCCCGCGAGACCGGACACGCCCGGGAGGCCGGGCACCCGCGCGTACGGGACGACTTCCGTGAGGAGTTCGACGAGGGATACCACGAGGAGCTCCCCCAGCGCGCCCCGCGTGCGCCCCGGCCCCCGCGCGCCCCGCGCACGCCCGTCGGGGCTTCGGGTTCGCCCCGCTCCCTGGGCTGCATGCTCCTGGCCCTGGTCCTCCTGCTGCTCGCCGGGGTCGTCGCGTACGCCGTCCTCTTCATGTCCCGCGGGGGGAGCGCGCCCGAGCCGGGCACGCCCACGACCCGCCCGGACCCGGGCACCGCCGCACCCCCCACGGGTGGTGCCGGTACGGGCGGTCCCACCGCGAGCGGCCCGTCGCCGAGCACCGGGCGGACCGGCGCGCCGGCCACGACCCCGCCCCCGGGGAATCCGTCCGCCCCCGCGCCGGCCGCCGGGTACACCCTGCGTCAGGACCCGGAGGGGTTCCGGATCGGGGTGCCGAACGGCTGGCGGCGCAGCCCGATCAACGACGCCGGGCAAGTGCGCTACACGGGAGGCGACTTCACGATGATCGTGGTTCCGGGGCGTGACAGCGTCAGGGACAACGGTTCCGACCCGCTGGTGTACCAGAACGCCAAGGAGCGCGAGCTGGAGCCGTGGCGGGCGTCCAGCTGGTCGGGGGCCGAGCGGACGCGCCGGATCGACGTCGGCAGCACGGCGACGGCCACGGGCAGTTACTGGTGGCTGGACGGCACGGGCCGCGAGGTGTTCGTCCGCAACCTCGTCCTGATCGACGGCGGCCGGTACCACGTCGTCCAGGTCATCGGCCCCTACACCGAACGGGACAAGGTCTCCGAGATCCACGACGAGGCCACGAAGGCGTTCCGGCCGGGCCGCTGAACCCGTACGGGCCCGCCCCCCGGCCCCTGTTGGGACGGAGGATTCCCACCGGCCCCCGGTCACAGTGCTGTTCCTTTGACGGCCCCGAGGTTCCGCCGTCCGTGCCCCCCTCCGTAATCTGGCTCCAGAAGGAACGGGCGGGGGCAAGTGGAACATTCACAGAGCACGGGGTCCGGACTGCTGCTCGCCGGGCGCTACCGGCTGGGCGAGTCCATCGGACGCGGCGGCATGGGCAAGGTCTGGCGCGCGCACGACGAGGTGCTGCACCGCGTGGTGGCGGTCAAGGAACTGACGGCCGGACGGTTCGTGGCCGAGGCCGACCGCCTCGTGCTGCACGCCCGTACGCAGAAGGAGGCGCGCGCCGCCGCGCGGATCACGCACCCGGGCGTGGTGACCGTGCACGACGTCCTGGAGCACGACGACCGGCCGTGGATCGTGATGCAGTACGTCGACGGGCCCTCGCTCGCCGACGCCGCCAAGGAGTCGGGGCCGATCGAGCCCCGCGAGGCGGCCAGGATCGGGCTGCACGTCCTCGGCGCGCTGCGCGCCGCGCACGCGGCCGGAGTGCTGCACCGGGACGTCAAGCCGGGCAACGTCCTGCTCGCGCGCGACGGCCGCGTCCTGATCACCGACTTCGGGATCGCGGCGATCGAGGGGGACTCGACGATCACCCGGACCGGCGAACTCGTCGGTTCCATCGACTACCTGGCGCCCGAGCGGGTGCGGGGCAGCGACCCGGGCCCCGCCTCCGACCTCTGGTCGCTCGGCGCCACGCTCTACACGGCGGTGGAGGGCACCTCGCCGTTCCGCCGCACCTCCCCGATCAGCACCATGCAGGCCGTGGTGACCGAGGAGCCGCCGCGCCCGGAGAAGGCGGGGCCGCTGGCGCCCGTCATCGTGGCCCTGCTGCGCAAGGACCCCGCACAGCGGCCGCGCGCGGACGAGGCCGAGCGGATGCTGCTCGAAGCGATGGAGGGACGCACGCCGGCGGCGGCCCAGGCGTACGTGCCGACCCAGCGCGTGGCCAGGGAGGACACGGACGGGGCGGCCGGGGAGGACGAGCGGGAGCGCCCGGAGGACCGCACGGACCCGGGGAGCGGGTCCACCGCACCGCGCGGGTCCACCGCCCAGTGGCCCCGGCCGCCCCGGGCCGCCCAGCCCTCCCCGGTGCCCCGGCCGCCCCACACCGCTCCGCCGGTGGCGCCCGGCCCGTCCGGGCGCGGCCGGTGGCGCACCGCCGTCCTGGCGGCCGTGCTCGCCGGGCTGGTCGCGGGCGGCGCCGTCTTCGTCACCATGAACCGGGCGGGGGACCGCGACGCCGACGGCTCCGGAGAAGCGGTCGCCACGGCCGCCACCGGCACCGCCGCCACGGGCCCGACCGGGACCCCCGGCGGGAAGGCCGGGAAGACCGGGAAGACCGGCATCCCGGACGGCTGGCACCGCGTCGAGGACCCGGAGGGCTTCAGCCTCGTCGTCCCGGACGGCTGGACGCGCCAGACGGAGGGCGACCAGATCGACTACACCCCGGACAACGGCAACCACCGCATCCGGATCAGCATCGACCGCAGCCCCGACTTCGAGAACCCGTACATGCACGCGCTGGACCTGGAGCGCGTCCTGGCGAAGCGGATGGACTACGCCCGGGTCAAGCTCCTTCCGACCACCTACCGCGACCAGACCCTCTCCTGCCTGTGGGAGTTCACCTGGACGGAGAAGACGACCTTCCCCGGCCCCCGGCGCGCGATCGACCAGATGTACTACGGCGACGACGGCACCGAGTACGCCCTCTACATGTCCTCGCCGGAGTCGAGCTGGGAGACCACCCGGAAGCAGTTCGACGTCGTTCTCCGGCACTGGCGGGAAGCGGGCGAGCAGACGAGCGGGTAGAGGCCGAAAAATCTCCGTGGCCGCCCTTCGGTAGTCGTGAGTCCCTGATCAGGGCTTATGTGCCAGTGATCGCTGGCGCGGTGTGCGCCCGTGGTGAAAACGCGTTACCGACGGGTACCCAAAGGGCGGACGGCGGCTTACGCTCGCCCTCATGACGGACTCGCAGGCCCCCGCCGCCCCTTCGGTTCCCGACGCTCCCGCCGCGCAGGCCGGGACCGCCCCCGCCGGGGCGACCAACCCGGTCGCGCCCGCGCCGCCCGGCGTCCGGACCGCCGCCGACGTCGTGACCCCCGACGTGGTCGCCCGGCTCACCCGCGGGGTGGTCGGCTCCGGCCGGACCGCCAACCACACCCCCTTCACCGGGGAGAAGCTGGCGGACCTGCCCGAGTCCACCCCCGAGGACGTCGCCGAGGCGTTCGCCCGCGCCCGCGCCGCCCAGCCGGTCTGGGCCGCCACCCCGGTCAGGGCCCGCGCCGCCGTCCTCCTCCGCTTCCACGACCTCGTCCTCCAGCGGCAGGCCGAGGTCCTCGACCTCATCCAGCTGGAGACGGGCAAGGCGCGCCTGCACGCCCACGAGGAGGTCATGGCGGTCGCCGTCGCCGCCCGCCACTACGGCCGCAAGGCGTCCTCCTACCTGCGCCCCCGCCACCACACCGGCGTCGTGCCGACCCTCACCAAGGTCACCGAGCTGCGCCAGCCGCGCGGGGTCGTCGGCCAGATCGCACCCTGGAACTACCCGCTCGAACTCTCCGTCGGCGACGCGCTCCCCGCCTTCGTCTCGGGCAACGCCGTCGTCATGAAGCCCGACACCGAGACCGCGCTCACCGCGCTGTGGGCCCGTGACCTGCTCATCGAGGCCGGACTGCCCGCCGAGGTCTTCCAGGTCGTCCTGGGCGAGGGCCCGGTCGTCGGCCCCGAGGTCGTCCGCCACGCCGACTACGTCTCCTTCACCGGCTCCACCCGTACCGGCCGCGAGGTCGCGCAGGGGGCCGCCGCCCGTCTCGTCGGCGTCTCCCTCGAACTCGGCGGCAAGAACGCCATGCTCGTCCTGAAGGACGCCGACGTCGAGAAGGCCGCCGCCGGCGCCGTCCGCGCCTGCTTCTCCTCCGCCGGACAGCTCTGCATCTCCATCGAGCGCCTGTACGTGCACGAGTCCGTCGCGGACGACTTCGTCGCCCGCTTCGCCGCCCGCACGAAGGCGATGCGGCTCGGCACCTCCCTCGCGTACGGGGCCGACATGGGCTCCCTCGTCGGGGAGCGGCAGCTGGAGACGGTCAAGCGGCACGTGGAGGAGGCCGTCGCCAAGGGTGCCAAGCTCGTCGCGGGCGGCGTCGCCCGCCCCGACGTCGGTCCCCTCTTCTACGAGCCGACCATCCTCGACGGCGTCGAGGCCCCGATGACCGTCTGCAACGAGGAGACCTTCGGACCGGTCGTCTCCGTCTACCGCTTCACGGACGAGGACGAGGTCGTCGAGCTGGCCAACGCCACCCCGTACGGCCTGAACTCCTCCGTCTGGACGAAGGACTCGCGCCGCGGCCACACCGTCGCCGCCCGGCTGCGCACCGGCACCGTCAACATCAACGAGGGGTACGCCCCCGCCTACGGCAGCGTGCAGTCCCCGATGGGCGGCATGAAGGACTCCGGGCTCGGCCGCCGCCACGGCTCGGAGGGCATCCTCAAGTACACCGAGGCGCAGACCGTCGCCCAGCAGCGGCTGATCCCGCTCGCGCCCTCCTTCGGGATGGACGACGAGAAGTACGCCGCGTTCATGAGCACGTCCCTGAAGGTGATGAAGGCCCTGCGCCTGCGCTGATCCCGCACCGGCCCGTCCGTCCCGGTCCGGGCCCCGCGTCCGCGCCGGCACGGGCACCCGTGCCGCCCGATCCTTTCGCCCCTTTCCGCACGAGGAGAGCCATGACCGCGGTACCCCCTGCCCAGAATCAGGAAGCGAGCGACGCGGACGACGCGTACGACTACGACGTCCTCGTCGTCGGCTCCGGCTTCGGCGGTTCGGTCACCGCCCTCCGGCTCACCGAGAAGGGCTACCGGGTCGGCGTCCTGGAAGCCGGCCGCCGCTTCACCCGCGAGACGCTGCCGAAGAACTCCTGGGACCTGAAGAACTTCCTGTGGGCCCCCGCCCTCGGCCTCTACGGCCTCCAGCGCATCCACCTGCTCGGCAGCGTCATGGTGCTCGCGGGCGCCGGCGTGGGCGGCGGATCCCTCAACTACGCCAACACCCTCTACGTACCGCTCAAGGCCTTCTTCGAGGACCCGCAGTGGAAGGACATCACGGACTGGGAGGACGAGCTGCGGCCGTACTACGACCAGGCCAAGCGGATGCTCGGCGTCCGGCTCAACCCGACGATGACCCCCTCCGACGTGCACCTCAAGTCGGCCGCGCAGGCGATGGGCATCGGCGACACCTTCCACATGGCGCCCGTCGGGGTCTTCTTCGGGGACGGCGAGGACGCCGACGGCAAGACCAGGGCGAAGCCGGGCGGGGAGGTCCCCGACCCCTACTTCGGCGGTGCGGGTCCGTCCCGGCGGGCCTGCTCCGAGTGCGGCGAGTGCATGACCGGCTGCCGGCACGGCGCCAAGAACACCCTCAACGAGAACTACCTGTACCTCGCCGAGAAGGCGGGCGCGACCGTCCACCCCATGACGACCGTCGTCACCGTCACCGAGGACTCGCGGGGCGGCTTCGCGGTGAAGACCCTGCCCACGGACAACCGCAAGAAGGGGAAGGGCCGGACGTTCACGGCCCGCCGGGTGGTGATCGCGGCCGGCACGTACGGCACGCAGACCCTGCTCCACCGGATGAAGGACACCGGGCTGCTGCCCCGGATCTCGAACCGGCTCGGCGAGCTCACCCGCACCAACTCCGAAGGACTGGTCGGCGCGCAGACCACCGACCGCCGCTACCGGAAGAAGCACGGCGCGGAGAAGGCCGACTTCACCCGGGGCGTCGCCATCACCTCGTCCGTGCACCCGAACGCGAACACCCACATCGAGCCGGTGCGGTACGGCAAGGGCTCCAACTCCATGGGCAGCCTGACCGTCCTCCAGGTGCCCTACGGCGCCCACCGGGTGCGCGGCTGGTTCCTCAACCTGCTCCGTCACCCGGCGCTCGCCGCCCGCTCGCTCTCCAACCGGAAGTGGTCGGAGCGGACCATCATCGGCCTGGTCATGCAGTCCCTCGACAACTCCCTGACCACCTACCGCAAGCCCGGCGGCATCGGGAAGGGCCTGCTCACGGCCCGCCAGGGGCACGGGGCGCCGAACCCGGTGCAGATCCCGGAGGCCACGGAGGCCGCCACCCTCCTCGCCGAGGAGATCAACGGCTTCGCGGGGTCCAACGTCGGCGAGCTGATGGGCACCCCGCTCACCGCCCACTTCCTGGGCGGCTGTCCGATCGGCGCCGACGCCGGGTCCGGCGTCATCGACCCGTACCACCGGCTCTACGGCCACCCCGGGATCTCCGTCGTCGACGGAGCGGCCGTCTCCGCCAACCTCGGCGTGAACCCGTCCCTGACGATCACCGCCCAGGCGGAACGGGCCATGTCCTTCTGGCCCAACAAGGGCGAGGAGGACCCGCGCCCGGAGCAGGGCGGGGAGTACGTACGGCTCGCGGCGGTCGAACCGAAGTCCCCCGTCGTCCCGGCCGGGGCGTTCGGCGCCCTGCGGCTGCCGTTCCTGGGGATGCCGGCGGTCCCGCCCAAGCGGGCGTGACGCACGCCGTCCCGGCCGGGACGGCCCGCCCGTGCGAAAGGGCGCTGCACCCCCCTCCGAGTGCAGCGCCCTTCCAGTTTTTGGTGGTGCCGCATAGATGACCCGTGATCCCCGGGATTGGTTGTAGCGGATGCGCGGGACATGCTTGTGAGGTGAGTCACACCCGCTTCGGGTGCGAACGAGGGCCCCGTGGCGCGATTCCGGTCGCGGCACGGGGCCCTCGGGGTCGGCACCGGTGTCAGGGCAGCGGCGGTGCCGAGCGCTGCGGCGCCGGGAGGACGCGCCGCCGGGGAGGAGGAACGGGGGAGGATGCGGGACGGAGGGGACGGGCGGAGGGGACGGACGAAGGGGACGGGCGAAGGGGACGAGGGCGCGGGACGGGGTTCCGTACGGGCTCGGGGCTCCGTGCGGGCTCGGCGGTTCCGTGCGGTGCCGGAGCCGTCGGGGTGCGGCCGGGAAGCCGGTTGCGGTCGGTCCCGGGCGTCCCCGGGACCGACCGCCCTTTCTTGGCGACCGGACCGCTGTCCCCTGCTGCCCGGTCACACGCGCTGGTGCGAGGTCCCACGACGTACCGGAGGCACGCCACACGCCCCAGCGAAGCCACGCGTGGTTTTCTTCGGGCCCGCCCCTGGCTGGCACGGACACCCGGACCAACGAAGCCCCCGCGGAGCCGGTCACGCGCCGTACGGGTGAGAGCGGGCCCGAACGCAGATGCGGGCACCCACCCCGTCCGTCCGCTCGCCCGCCTGTCCGTCTGTCCGGTCGCCCGTGCCGCGCCCGTGCCTCAGACGCGTCCCCGGCACAGCTCCAGCACCGTCATCGCGAGGGTCGTGCCCGGCTTGCCCAGGGCGTCCCGGTAGTGACCGAGGACCTCCATCTCGCGGGCGAGGTTCACCCGACGCCCGCCGGAGGAGATCCGGGCCTCCTGGATGACGGCCGAGACGGCCATCCGCTCCTGGACGAGGCCGATGATCCGGTCGTCCAGGGCGTCGATGCGCTCCCGGGCGTTCCCGATCAGCGCCACCGCCTCGTCGGTGCGGGCGCCGGTCCTCTCGGCGCCGGTCTTCCGGAGGGCGGCCTTTCCGGCGGTGGTCTCTCCGGCGGTGGTCTTCTCGCCGGTGGTGGTGTGCGTCGTCATGAGGGGGCTCCTGTACGGGATCGGTCGCCCCGGAGCGGCACGGCCCGGAGACAAGCAGAACGCCCCGGGCCTTGTCGGCCCGGGGCGCCTGGGAAGTCGCTTGTCAGTTGCTCAAGCAGCACGACCATGGCAGCCGGTGGGCCGGTTGCCATAGGTAAAGACGAAGGTCGGGTGCTCGCGCATGCCCCCAGTATGGACCCCGTCGCGGCGCCGGGGACAACCCGGGCCCGGATGGTGAGACGAAAGGTTCGTCCGGCACGCCGGTAGAATCGACAAATAGCACCCCTTGCAACAGCCCCCCTTTCGAGGGACTCCCTCCTACCGCCGGAAGGCCGCCGTAGTGTCATCAGCGACCCCCGCTGCCGCGCCCGACGTCACCAACCCGGACGTAGTCCTCGTTGTCGACTTCGGCGCCCAGTACGCCCAGCTCATCGCCCGCCGCGTCCGTGAGGCCCGGGTCTACAGCGAGATCGTCCCGTCCACCATGCCGGTGGCCGAGATGCTGGCCAAGAACCCGAAGGCGATCATCCTCTCCGGCGGTCCGTCCTCCGTGTACGCGGAGGGCGCCCCCCGCCTCGACCGCGCGATCTTCGAGGCGGGTGTCCCCGTCTTCGGCATGTGCTACGGCTTCCAGCTGATGGCGACGACCCTCGGCGGCACCGTCGACAACACCGGCGCCCGCGAGTACGGCCGCACCCCGCTGTACGTCTCCCGTGCCGGCTCCACCCTCTTCGAGGGCACCCCCGTCGAGCAGTCGGTGTGGATGTCGCACGGCGACGCCTGCTCCGCCGCCCCCGAGGGCTTCGCCGTCACCGCCTCCACGGACGTCGTGCCGGTCGCCGCCTTCGAGAACGACGAGAAGAAGCTGTACGGCGTCCAGTACCACCCCGAGGTGCTGCACTCCACGCACGGCCAGCAGATCCTGGAGCACTTCCTCTACCGGGGCGCCGGCATCGAGCCGAGCTGGACCACCGGCAACGTGATCGAGGAGCAGGTCGCGGCCATCCGCGCCCAGGTCGGCACCAAGCGCGCCATCTGCGGGCTCTCCGGCGGCGTCGACTCCGCCGTGGCCGCCGCCCTCGTGCAGAAGGCCATCGGCTCGCAGCTCACCTGTGTGTACGTCGACCACGGTCTGATGCGCAAGGGCGAGACCGAGCAGGTCGAGAAGGACTTCGTGGCCGCCACCGGCGTCCAGCTGAAGGTCGTGGACGCGCAGGAGCGCTTCCTCACCGCCCTCGCCGGGGTCTCCGACCCGGAGACCAAGCGGAAGATCATCGGCCGCGAGTTCATCCGCGTCTTCGAACAGGCCCAGGCCGAGATCGTGGCCGAGGGCGCCGCCGACGGCGAGGAGGTCGCCTTCCTCGTCCAGGGCACGCTCTACCCGGACATCGTAGAGTCCGGCGGCGGCACCGGCACCGCCAACATCAAGTCCCACCACAACGTGGGCGGCCTCCCCGAGGACCTGGAGTTCGAGCTCGTCGAGCCGCTGCGCCAGCTCTTCAAGGACGAGGTCCGCATGGTCGGCCAGGAGCTCGGCCTGCCCGACGAGATCGTCCAGCGCCAGCCCTTCCCCGGCCCCGGCCTCGGCATCCGCATCGTCGGCGAGGTCACCAAGGAGCGCCTGGACCTGCTGCGCGAGGCCGACGCCATCGCCCGCGAGGAGCTGACGGCCGCCGGTCTCGACCGCGACATCTGGCAGTGCCCGGTCGTCCTGCTCGCCGACGTGCGCTCCGTGGGCGTCCAGGGCGACGGCCGCACCTACGGCCACCCGATCGTGCTGCGTCCCGTCTCCTCCGAGGACGCCATGACGGCCGACTGGTCGCGTCTGCCCTACGACGTGCTCGCCAAGATCTCGACCCGCATCACCAACGAGGTCGCCGACGTGAACCGCGTCGTCCTCGACGTCACCAGCAAGCCCCCGGGCACCATCGAGTGGGAGTGACCCCTCCCCTCCCGCCGGTCGCCGAAGCCGTCGTCCCGTGCCCACCCGCACGAGACGGCGGCTTCGCCGCGTCCGGACCCCGCTGACTCACCGGCCCACCGGCCCACCGGCCCACCGGCCCACCGGCCCACCGGTCCACCGGTCCACCGGTCCACCGGCCCACCAGTCCACTGACCCGTCGGTCCGTCGGCCAGTGGACTGGTGGGCCGGTCCGCCGGCTCATCGCCCCATCGACCCACCGGCTCATCGACCCACCGGACGGAACTCCTTCCGTCACACCATCGCCTCACCTTTCCGTACGTCAATGTGACGACCCGGCAATCACTCCCCGGCGGGGCGCGGACGGCGGACGAGAGGGTCCCCGGTACGGCACAATTCCGTGGAGCCAATGGCTTGTTGGCTCTTCGGGACGCGGCGGAACGTGTCGTGGAGCGAACTCGGGGAGTGACCACCGTGGCGGTTCGAGAGGCGCGACAGTACGACAACCATGCGACGGCCTGCGCCGACCGCGCCCACTGCGCCCACAGTGGACGGGCCGGTCACCGACGCGCCGTCGCCGCCTTCCTCGCCCGGCGCGACGAACTCGCCGCCGGTCACGGCGTCCCCGCGGCCGTCGCCCACTCACCGGTCGCCGCCCGCCAGTGGGTCTCCGACGAACTCGCCCAGACCGCCCGCGCGGTCGCCGCGCACGGCCGGGAGGCCGAGACCGCCCGGCTCGACCGGGTACGGCGCGGAAGCCTCTTCACCGTCTGGGGCACCGTCCTCGCCCTCCTCCTCGGTCAAGCCCTCACGGCGATCGGGACCGGCTGGACCGGTGCCCGCACGGCCGGCCTCTGCGCCGCCCTGACCCTTGCCGTCCTCCTCAGCGCCGCCGCCCACGCCCACCGGGCACGCGGCGGCCTCCTCGCGCCCCTGACCGGCGAGGACAACAGGCTCTCCACCCCCCCCATGCCGTCGCCGCCGCCTGGCTCCTGCTTCTCACCTTCTCCCTCCTCTCCCCGGCCTTCCTGCTGCTCCGGTCACCGGTCGCGACCGCCTTCGGCCTGTCCCGGGGTGCCGGCCTGCTCACCGCCCTCGCCCTGGTGGCGGCCGTCGTCGTCACCGTCCGCCCCGTCACCACCGCCGGGATCGCGGCGGGCCGCCTCCAGAAGGTGCGCGCCGACCGCCCGCGCGCCGCCGACCTGCTCTGCGACGACAGCGGCCGGGCCGCCCTCGCCGACGTCCAGTACCTCCTGGTCTCCGGCGCGGTCCTGGTCCCGGCGGCCGTGGGGCTCGCCCACGACCCCGCCCGGCTCCCCGCGGTGCCCTGGTCCCTCGTGCTCCTCCTCGGTGTCTCGGCCGCCTGGTACCTCGCCGCGAAGCGCACCGAGGGCGTCCGCCCCGTGATCCACTCCGTGGTCCGGTCCCGGGAAGCGGGTGACCTCGACGCCCCCATCCGCACCGGTGACGACATCGAGATCCGTGGCCGGGGCTTCGTCCCGCCCGGTGCGAACGCCCCCGACTCCCTGACCCGCCTGGTCGTCCGCATCGGCCCCGTCCACGCGCACGTCCCTCTGGTCCCGGTTCCGGGCGGCTTCGCCAACCCCACCGACACCGTGCTGACCGTCCCCCTTCCCGCGGACGTGGAACCGGGCCGGGTGGAGGTCTCGGTCGTGACGGCGGCGGGCGTGGAGACCGGCAAGGTCACCATCGACATCGTGGACTGAGCGTCCTGCCACCCTCCCGCACCCCGGAGCGACGGCGCCCCGGGGCGGCGAGGCCGACGGTGCCGCCGGAGCGGCTGTGGGACCGAAGCGGCAGTGGGAGGAGAATCGTTCGCGGACAGTCGCGCGGGTGTGGAGAGGTGACCGACGATGACGGGAAAGACGGGCCGGACCGACGGACCGCCCCACGGCGCGGACGGCGGAAACAGGACGGTCGGTCCCGGTGGAGACGGCGCAAGCGGTGCTGAGGGCGCGGGTGGGGCAGGCGGATCCGGTGACGCCACGGACAGCGCGGGTGGCCTCGGTGGGTGGGGGAAGGCGGTCGCCTCCCGTTGTGCTCTCCTTCCGTTGCGGATCTTCCTCGGGATCACGTTCCTCTACGCCGGACTCGACAAACTCGCCGATCCCTCCTTCCTCGCCGCCACCGGTGACGGCTCCCTCGGCGAGACCATGCGCGGGGTTCGGGACAGTTCCGCGCTCCCCGCCCTCGTCGATCTCGCCCTCAAGAGTCCCGTCGGCTTCGGGTACGCCATCGCCTTCGGAGAACTCGCCGTCGGGATCGGGACCCTCTTCGGCCTCTTCGCCCGGGTGGCGGCGCTCGGCGGTGCGCTGATCTCGCTGAGTCTCTGGCTGACCGTGAGCTGGCAGGTGCACCCGTACTACCTCGGCAACGACCTCGTCTACCTGATGGCCTGGCTCCCGTTGCTGCTGGCCGGAGCGCCGGTGCTCTCGCTGGACCGGCTCCTGGCCGAACGGCGCCGTATTCGATAGGCGACCCAGGTCGCGAGGACGGCCGTCCCCAGGCCGCCGCAGAGCACCGGGACCACCGCGTACCACGGTGTCGTCCAGGCTCCTGAGGCGTCCCCCGCGTACAGGGCGGCCAGAACGAGGGCGGTGAGGCCGACGAGGAGCCGGCCGGGACGGAACTCATGAAGCAGCACGGGTGACCTCCACCTGTCCGAGTGCGACCTCCAACGAGAGGTCCAGGGTGCCCGCCGGGGTGGTCCCGGCCGGCGGAGCGAGCGTGCGGATCTCCTCGCGGTCCTGCGCGATGTCGATGTCGTGAGGGGGCTGCCCCGGCAGCTGAAGGTCGCCCAGCGCCACCTTGACGTGCACCTTCACGACCGTGTTCTTCGGGACGATCACCATGAGCCGTCCGGCACCCACTTCGGCGCCGGTGGTGACCGTCGTGCCCGGGGGCACCGGGAGCCGTGACAGGTCGAGCGTGCCGACTCCGGCTCCCAGCTCGTAGCGCGGCTGCACGGCGCCCGCCGATGCCGGTGTCCACGTCTCACGGGCCCACTCCGTGCTGATCCGTTGGGGCAGCGCCGTCGCCAGGGCGAGCAGTCCCGCCGTGACCACGGTCAGGAAGACCGTGCCGAACCCGGTCCGCCCGAGGAAACTGCTGACGACCAGCCCCAGCCCGAACACCGCGAGGGCGGCGGCCAGACCGATCTGCAGACTGGTGCCCAGCGGCTCGGTTTTCCAGGTCAGAGCTGTTCCGAGGCCGCCCGCCACCAGCGCGAGCAGGAAGACGAGGCCGCCGATGGAGAGCGGGCTCCGCCGGACGGAAGGCGTCGGGCGTCCGGACTCCCGGGGCGCGGGACCCCACTGGCTGCCGGGTTTCGGCACCTTGCCGTCGACCTTGCCGTCCTCGTCCAGGACACCGTGCGGGCCCCACAGGTAACCGATGGCCAGTCTGCCCGTCGAGCCGTCCTTGACGATCGGGTCCTTCCACCACGAGGTGTACTCGATCAACGGCGGAGCTTTCGTCTCCGGCGGGGCCTCGGCCACGGCGAGCGCGGCCGCCGTGTCCGTTCTGCCCTCGGTCTCGACCGCGCCGGTCTGTCGGCGCCGCGACCAGACCGCCGCCCCGCACACCGCGAACGCCACCATCAGCGAGGAGCCCAGCATCGGTCCGCTGTGCAGCATCGACAGAAAGAGTCCACAGCCGATCAGCGCCATCAGCAGAGCGGCGAGGGAAGACCCGGAGACCCGGCCGGTCAGCAGCCTTCGTCCCTCGTTCTCCTCCTCGCCCGCGAGCGGGACCAGCAGCCACGCGAAGCCGTAGAAGATCAGACCGAGGCCGCCCGTCACCGCCAGAACGGCCACCACGACGCGGAAGATCACCGGATCGAGGTCGAAGTGCCGGCCGAGACCGCCGCAGACACCGCCCACGACCTTGCTTCCGCGTGTCCGCCGCAGCGGTGCGGCGGGAACGGCCTCCGCCGTCGGCGGGGCCTCGTCCTGCGAAGGCATCGAACTCGTCATGCGTCCATGGTGACGGCCCGTGACGCCGTACGGCACCGGGACCGACCCTGGCCCGCCCCTGATATTCGGAGCCCCCTCGTCCCTGAGGCCGTACCGGGGAAGATCTCAGGGCGGACCCTGATGTCCGGGGCGGACCGAACGTGTGACGATCGGTGCATGTCCGCATCCACCCGTGTCACCGAGACCGACGAACCGCCCGTACGCAGGCTCTACCGGAGCGCCGACGGGCGGTGGCTCGGCGGTGTCGCGCGCGGTCTCGCGGGACACCTCGGCCTGCCGGTCGTCTGGGTGCGCGCGGCGTTCATGGTGCTGGCTCTGCCGGACGGCCTCGGCGCCGTGCTCTACGCGGTCTTCTGGATCGTCGTCCCGCTCGGTGTCGGCGGACGGGCCGCCCCGCGCCCCGTCTTCGAGACCACCCCGGACGGGCGCCGCAAACTGCGCAAGCCCGACCGGGGCCAGGTCTTCGCCCTGGTCGCCCTCGCCACAGGCGCGGCGGTCGTCGCGGGGAACGTCAGTTTCGACAACGAGACCGGCCGGTACGTCTGGCCCCTGCTCCTCACCGGCATCGGTGTCGTCGTCTTCTGGCGCCAGGCGGACAACGCCCGCCGCGCCAGCTGGACCGACCCGGGACCCCACAGACGCGCCTTCCAGCTCGCCCGCGGCCTCGTGGGCGTCGCCCTGGTCGGCACGGGCCTCGCGGTCTTCGTGGTGGTCCGCGGCTCCGTCGCCCAGCTCGGTACGGCCCTCACCGCCGCCGTCGCGGTCCTCACCGGCATAGCACTGCTCGCCGGCCCCTGGCTGGTGCGCATGTCGCAGGACCTCACGGAGGAGCGGACCATGCGCATCAGGGCCCAGGAAAGAGCCGAGGTCGCGGCCCACGTCCACGACTCGGTGCTGCACACCCTCACCCTGATCCAGCGCAACGCCGACGACGCGGGCGAGGTGCGCCGCCTCGCCCGGGCCCAGGAGCGAGAGCTGCGGAACTGGCTCTACAAACCGGAGGGCACGGGCAGGGACGAAGAACCCCGGACCCTCGCGGAGGCGGTGAGGAGAGCCGCGGCCGAGGTCGAGGACAAGCACGGCGTCCCGCTGGAGGTGGTCGTCGTCGGCGACTGCCCGCTCGACGAAGGACTGGTCGCGCAGATACAGGCCGCGCGCGAGGCGATGGTCAACGCCGCCAAGTACGGTGGCGAGGGCGGTGCGGTGCAGGTGTTCGCCGAGGTGGACGGCCGCACGGTCTTCGTCTCGGTGCGGGACCGGGGGCCGGGCTTCGATCTGGACGACGTGCCCGAGGACCGGATGGGCGTACGAGAATCGATCATCGGTCGGATGCAGCGCAACGGCGGTACGGCCCGGTTGCGGTCACCGCAGGGCGGCGGCACCGAAGTGGAGCTTGAGATGGAGAGGGCGGACGGATGAGCGACGAGACCGGAGCGACGGCCGGGACCGGTGCGGGGGCGGCGCCGTCGGACGGGGGGCGCCGGGTCCGCGTGGTGCTCGTGGACGACCACCGCATGTTCCGTACCGGGGTGCAGGCCGAGATCGGCCGGACCGAGGTCACGGGCGTCGAGGTGGTCGGCGAGGCGGCCGACGTCGACCAGGCGGTCACGGTCATCACAGCGACCCGTCCCGAGGTCGTTCTGCTGGACGTGCACCTCCCGGGTGGCGGCGGGGTCGAGGTGCTGCGGCGCTGCGCGAGCCTGCTGGGGGCGCCCGAGAACCCGGTCCGCTTTCTGGCCCTGTCGGTCTCGGACGCGGCCGAGGACGTGATCGGGGTGATCCGGGGCGGGGCCCGCGGCTACGTCACCAAGACGATCACCGGCACCGATCTCGTCGACTCGATCTTCCGGGTCCAGGAGGGCGACGCCGTCTTCTCCCCCCGGCTCGCCGGCTTCGTCCTGGACGCCTTCGCCTCGACGGACGCGCCCCCGGTGGACGAGGACCTGGACCGTCTCACCCAGCGGGAGCGGGAGGTGCTCCGGTTGATCGCCCGTGGATACGCGTACAAGGAGATCGCCAAGCAGCTCTACATCTCGGTGAAGACGGTCGAGTCGCACGTGTCGGCGGTCCTGCGGAAGCTCCAGCTCTCCAACCGCCACGAGTTGACCCGCTGGGCCACCGCCCGCCGCCTGGTCTGAGACCGCCGCCCGGTCCGAACGCGTCGTACGAGCCCGACGTGTTCGGACCGGACGTGTCCGGCCGGGTCAGCCCACCCGGGTCGCCCCGGCGAAGGGCATCTCGTCGATCGGGGCGATCCGGATCGGGGCGCCCGGACGGGGGGCGTGGATCATCCGGCCGCCGCCGATGTAGAGACCGACGTGGCTGATCCCGGAATAGAAGAAGACGAGGTCACCGGGGGCGAGCTGGGAGCGGGAGACTCGCCGGCCGGCGTTGATCTGGGTGTACGTGGTGCGGGGCAGGGAGACGCCGGCCGCGCGCCAGGCTGCCTGGGTGAGGCCCGAGCAGTCGTACCCGGAAGGGCCCGTCGCCCCCCACACGTACGGTTTGCCGAGTTGGGCGTGGGCGAAGGAGACGGCCTGGGCGGCCCGGGCGTTCGGGGCGGTCACCGGTCCGCGCCGGTCGGCGCCCGACGAGCGGTCGGCCCGAACGGGGGCGGAGTCACCGGAGGAACCGGTCGTGACCGTTCGCGCCGAGGCGTCGGGACCGGAGCCGTTCCGGACGGTGGCGGCCGCTTCGTACCGCGCCCGTTCCTCCGCGGTCAGCCGGTCGAGCAGGGTCCTGGCCGCCGCCAGCTTGCCGAGTACGGTCGCCTTCTGCCGCCTCAGCTCCGCCTCGTGCCCGCGCAGGGCGGCCAGGCGGCCCGCCGACTCGTCGCGCAGCTGCTCGATCGCGCCGATTTCGCGCCGCACGGTCCGGATCGCGGCCGCCTGCCGTTCCCCGGCCTTCTCGGCGAGCGCGGCCCGCTCCAGGTACTGGTCGGGGTCGGAGGTGAGGGCGAGCCGGAGGGCGGGGTCGAGCCCTCCGGAGCGGTACTGGGCGGCGGCCACGGCCCCGAGGGCGTCCCGCGCGGTATTGAGCCTCTGGGTCCTGCGGGCGGCCTCGTCGCGCAGCCGGTCGAAGGCCGCGCGGGCCCGGTCCGCCTTCTCCTTCGCCCCGTTGTACCGCTCGGTCGCGGCCTCGGCCTCCTCGTAGAGCCGGTCGACCTTCGCCCTGGTCTGGGCGGTGGTGGGCCGGGGGTCCGCGTGTCCGGACCCTTCGAAGAGCGTCGCCGTCGCCGCGGAGGCGAGGGCGAGGGTGGCGGCGGTGCGGACCGCCTGACCGCCGAAGAGAGACTGCCTGGCTTTGCGGTGCGCTGCCACGAGGGCGGTTCACATCCTCTTTCCCTGGGGGACGGTGTCCGCCGGGTCGGCGGCGGCCCGCACAGGGAAGACGGACCGCCGCCGTTTTCAGCGGGGATGGCCGACAACCGCCGGAAGACCGGCGGCGGTGGGGAGCCGGCCACCTGGGAGAGGACGCTAGGCCCGGGGTTGCGTCCGGGCGGCCTGTTGACCGCTATTGGCGTCGGATGACGGGACGGAGATCGTTCTTTTTCGTCGGATGGCGAAGCGGGGAACGGACCGGACACCGGATCGGTGCCGGACCGGGTGCCCGGCCGGAGGACGTTCCGGTGACCGCCCGCGGACCCGGTGCCGGGGAGCCGGACCCGGCCGGAGGACGGTACCGGAGGCCCGGTTAGGCTCCGCCCCATGGACGTACTCATCAATGTCTTCGTCGCCCTGCACATCATCGGTATCGCCTCCCTGCTGGGCGGTTTCCTCACCCAGATGAAGGCGATGGGCGCCGGTACGGCCCGTTTCAGCCCCGCGATGCTGCACGGCGCGCTGACCATGCTGATCACCGGCATCGCGCTCGTCGGTCTCCACCAGGCCGAGGACCACCCCGTGAACAACCTCAAGATCGGCATCAAGCTGGCGGTGCTCGTCGTGATCCTCGCCCTCGTCTACGTCAAGCGGGACGAGGAGAAGGTCGGCAAGGGCCTCTTCGCCACCGTCGGCGCCCTGACCGTGGCGAACATCTTCATCGCGACCCTCTGGACCTGATCCGGATCGGGCCCGGGTCCGCCCCCGTCCTGTCCGGACCCGCACGGATCCGCCCTCCCGAGTCCCGCCCGGATCCGCCCCGGATCCGCCCTCCCGAGTCCCGCCCGGATCCGCCCCGGACCCACCCTCCCGAGTCCCGCCCGGAACCGCCCCGGACCCCCGCGTCCGCTCCGGACCGGCCCCGCGCCGCCGCCCTCGCCACCGGGATGTGACCCGTTCCGCAGCCCCGCGGCGAAGGCGGCTTCCGAAGGCGGGCCCGGATGTCGGTGCGGCGTCCTAGACTCGTGAGGCGATGAGCAGCCTCTTTGACGACAGTTTCCTGGCCGGCCTCCAGAACCACTCCCCGGAGGAGCCCCCGCCGCCCCCCGAGGACGACGAGCACGGCTCCCCGGCTCCGGAGGAGGTCCCGCACGACCTCTTCGGAGGGCGCTTCGACGCGCCCCCGCCCGCCCGGGACACCCACTACCGCGACGGCGCCCCGCGTCCCGTCGTGGACGCCGCCGCGCTCCTGGAGGGGCTGAACGAGCAGCAGCGCGCCGCCGTCGTCCACACCGGCACTCCGCTGCTCATCGTCGCCGGCGCCGGTTCCGGCAAGACCCGGGTGCTCACCCACCGCATCGCCCACCTCCTGGCCACCCGGCACGTCCACCCCGGCCAGGTACTGGCGATCACCTTCACGAACAAGGCCGCCGGCGAGATGAAGGAGCGCGTCGAGCAGCTGGTCGGCCCGCGCGCCCACGCCATGTGGGTCATGACCTTCCACAGCGCCTGCGTCCGCATCCTGCGCCGCGAGTCGAAGAGGCTCGGCTTCACCTCCTCCTTCTCGATCTACGACGCCGCCGACTCCAAGCGCCTGATGGCGCTGGTCTGCCGCGACCTGGACCTCGACCCGAAGAAGTTCCCGCCGAAGTCGTTCAGCGCCAAGATCTCGAACCTCAAGAACGAGCTGATCGACGAGGAGACCTTCGCCGACCAGGCCGCCGACGGCTTCGAGAAGACGCTCGCCGAGGCGTACCGGATGTACCAGGCGCGGCTGCGCGAGGCCAACGCCCTGGACTTCGACGACATCATCATGACGACGGTCCACCTGCTCCAGGCGTTCCCCGACGTCGCCGAGCACTACCGCCGCCGCTTCCGCCACGTCCTCGTCGACGAGTACCAGGACACCAACCACGCCCAGTACACGCTCGTGCGGGAGCTCGTCGGGGCCGGTTACGACGACCTCGGCCCGGCCGAGCTGTGCGTCGTCGGCGACGCCGACCAGTCGATCTACGCCTTCCGCGGCGCGACGATCCGCAACATCCTCCAGTTCGAGGAGGACTACCCGGACGCGACGACGATCCTCCTGGAGCAGAACTACCGCTCCACGCAGACGATCCTCTCGGCCGCCAACGCCGTCATCGAGCGCAACGAGTCCCGCCGCCCCAAGAACCTGTGGACCAACGCGGGCGAGGGCGCGCGGATCACCGGCTACGTCGCGGACACCGAGCACGACGAGGCCCAGTTCGTCGCCGACGAGATCGACCGGCTCACGGACGCGGGCGAGGCGAAGGCTGGGGACGTCGCCGTCTTCTACCGGACCAACGCCCAGTCCCGCGTCTTCGAGGAGATCTTCATCCGCGTCGGGCTGCCCTACAAGGTCGTCGGCGGTGTGCGCTTCTACGAGCGCAAGGAGGTCCGGGACGTCCTCGCGTACCTCCGCGTCCTCGCCAACCCCGAGGACAACGTCCCGCTGCGCCGCATCCTCAACGTCCCCAAGCGGGGCATCGGCGAGCGGGCCGAGGCGATGATCGACGCCCTCTCGCTCCGCGAGAAGATCACCTTCCCGCAGGCCCTCCGGCGGGTGGACGAGGCGTACGGCATGGCCGCGCGCTCCGCGAACGCCGTCAAGCGCTTCAACGCGCTCATGGACGAGCTGCGCACCGTCGTGGAGTCCGGCGCCGGTCCCGCCGTCGTCCTGGAGGCCGTCCTGGAGCGGACCGGTTACCTGGCCGAACTCCAGGCGTCGACCGACCCGCAGGACGAGACCCGGATCGAGAACCTCCAGGAACTCGCCGCCGTGGCCCTGGAGTTCGAGCAGGAGCGCGGCGAGGAGCCCGCGACCCTCGCGGAGTTCCTGGAGCAGGTGGCCCTCGTCGCCGACTCCGACCAGATCCCCGACGAGGACGAGGAGGGCAGGGGCGTCATCACCCTGATGACCCTGCACACCGCCAAGGGCCTCGAGTTCCCGGTGGTGTTCCTCACCGGCATGGAGGACGGCGTCTTCCCGCACATGCGCGCCCTCGGCCAGACGAAGGAGCTGGAGGAGGAGCGCCGTCTCGCGTACGTGGGCATCACGCGCGCCCGCGAGCGGCTCTACCTCACCCGTTCGGCGATGCGCAGCGCCTGGGGTCAGCCCTCGTACAACCCGGCGTCGCGCTTCCTGGAGGAGATTCCGGCCACGCACCTGGAGTGGAAGCGGACCGGTCCGATGGCGAAGCCCGCCGGGCCGACCTCGGGGATCACCTCCTCGCTCTCCTCCTCGCGCTCGCGTTCCGGCCCCTCCGGGTTCGCCACCCGGCGCGCCGGCGAGAAGCCGGTGGTCTCGCTCCAGGTGGGGGACCGGGTCACGCACGACCAGTTCGGCCTCGGCACGGTCATGGCGGTGACCGGCGCGGGTGCGGACGCCCAGGCGACGGTCGACTTCGGCGACGAGAAGCCGAAGCGGCTGCTGCTGCGGTACGCACCGGTCGAGAAGCTGTAAGGACGTACGCGCACGGAGGAGGGCCCCGGCTCCGGCCGGGGCCCTCCTCCGTGCGCGCGGGGAAGCGGTGGGCTCAGCCGGCGGTCGGGTCGAGGCCGTGGCTGCGGAACCAGGCGAGCGGGTCGATCGCGTAACCGCCGTTCGGCCGCACCTCGAAGTGGAGGTGGGGGCCGGTGGAGTTGCCGGAATCGCCGGAGTACGCGATGACGTCGCCGGCCTTCACGTGGCCGGAGCGGATCTTGGCGCTGCTGAGGTGGCAGTACCAGGTCTCGGTGCCGTCCGGGGCGGTCACGATCACCATGTTGCCGTAGGCGCTGTTCAGCTGGGTGCGGACGGTGCCGTCCGTCGCGGCCATCACGGGCGTGCCGCCGAACACGGGGAAGTCGATGCCGGTGTGCACGGACATCCAGTTGAGGCCCGCCTGGCCGAACCGCGCGCTGAGCCGGTGGAGCTTCACGGGCAGCGCGTACTTGGGACGCAGCGCCTCCTTGCGGGCCGCCTCCTCCTCGCGCTTCTTCTTGTCGGCCGCCTGGCGGACCCGCAGGTCGATGCGCTCCTGGGTGCGGCTGGCGCGGGCGCCGAAGTCGCGGGCGTCCTCGCTGAGCGCGGCGAGCTGGGTGTCGAGGGCCTTGTTGGCGGCGACCTGTTCGGCCGGGACGGTGTCGGCGGCGGCGAGCGCGGTCGTGCCGCCCTTCTGCTCGCCCTCCGCGCCGGAGCCGGTGAGTCCTCCGACGGAGGCGGCGGCGATGCCGGCGGCCCCCACGACACAGGCGGAGGGGACGGCGACGGTCAGCAGCGCGGACCGCTTGGCGGGGGTGCGGCGGCGGCTGCGGCCTCCGGCGGAGGAGCGGCGCGCGGGGCGGCCGGCGGCGGGAGGCGCGGTACGGAGTTCCGCGGCGGGGCCTTCGTGGGGGGCCTCGGCGCAGTCGTAGGGGTCTTCGCCGGACACGTCGGCCTCGTCGTCCCCGAAGGGGGCTTCGGCGCCGTCGGTCTCCGCGGTCCCGTCGGAGGGGAGGTCCGCGTACGCCTCCGTCTCGGGGTCGTACGGGAAGGCGAACTCGGCGGTGTGCTCGACCGGGCTCTCGGCCGGGTGCTCGGCCCGGCCCTCGGTCCGCGGGGCGTACTGGTGGGGGACGACCGGTCCGGACTCCGGAGCGGCGTGGTTCCACGCGGTCGCGTCGTAGGCGCCGGTCTCGGTCGCGAAGGCGGGCGCGGCCCACTGGCCGGTGGTGCTGTAGGTCTCGTAGCCGTACGCCCCCTGGGCGGCGTACGCGCCGGAGTGGAGGGTCTCGTACTGCCCGGTGTGCTGGGCCTCGGTCCAGGCGGAGGCGTCCCACTGGCCGGTCGTGTCGTACGGCGCCGCGGCGGTCGCGTACGAACCGGTCGCGTCGTGGGGGAGGGCGACGTTCCACTGACCGGTGGTGGCCCACTGGCCCGTGGCGTCCCACTGCCCGGTCGTGTCGTACGACCCGGTGCCGTGCTGTCCGGTGTCGTACTGCCCCGTCGTGTCGTACGTGCCGGTGGCGGCGTGCGGGCCGAGGTCCCACTGGCCGCTGTGGTCGGCGTGGCCGTCGGGGTAGGCGCCGAACAGCGGGTCTACGGCGAAGCTGCCAGTGGTGTGGGCGTCGTCTCCGACGTACCCGGCGTGGGGGTGCTGGTCGTTCACCAACGTCTCTCTCGCCTCGGCAGCAGGACCAGTCCGGGGCGGGCCCGACGAGGGGTGTCCCGGGGGTAAGCAGTGGCGCGACTGTACCCGGCGGTATGCGCGGCGGACAATCTTCGGAGGGGTTTGCGCCCGCAGGAAACGGGCAATCGGTCGTGTTTCGCCAGCTCACGGAGAGAGCCTTGGCCTTGTGTTCGAGAAAAGTTCGAACGGGAGTGTCGCGCGGTCAGGCGACGGAGGACGTCCCGGGCTCCTCCCGCCCGGCCGGGACGTCGGCCCCGTCGGCGTCGAGCGCCTCGCGGACCCCGGCGGCCACCGCCGGATGCACGGGCAGCGCGAGGTGGCCGATGCCGCTGACGCGCACGTTGTGCGCGGACAGATCGGGGTGGTCGAGGCGCGCGGTCTCCACCGGCACCATCACCCGGTCGAGGTCGCTCCAGAAGCTCACGAACCTGGTCCGGCAGCCGGGCGCGGGTCCGGCCAGGTCCCGCAGCACCTCCGAACCGGGGCGCATCTGCCGTACCAGCGGGTGGGCGTCGGCGAGCCGGGCCACCGTGGTGCCGGAGTGCGGGGTGCCGAGCGTGACCAGGGTGCGCACCCGGCGGTCGCCGCCGAGACGCTGTACGTAATAACGGGCGATCAGCCCGCCCAGGCTGTGGCCCACGAGATCGACCTCGTCGTGTCCCGTACGGGCGCGGATCTCCTCCACCCGGCGGCCGAGGAGGGCGGCGGCGGCCCGCAGGTCGCAGGTGAGCGGCGAGTAGTTGAGCGAGACGATCCCGTCACGGCCGTGACGGACGAGGGAGCGGCGCAGCAGGACGAAGACGGAGCGGTTGTCGGCGAAGCCGTGCAGGAGGACGACGGGGCGGCGGTTCCCGGTGATCCCGGCGGGAGGATCGGCGGCGGTGGCGGGGGAGAGGCGCTCGGCCACGATTCCGGTGGGATACAGGACGAGGTGGCCGGTGAGGATCGCGCACTCCAGCGCGGTGGCCTTCATCAGGGCGGTGGCCCTGGTGAACTCCGCCGTGACCCTGCCCAGCTCCGCCGTGACCCTGGTGAATTCCATGACCGGCCTCCCGGGCGGCGCGCGGGGCCGGACGGAAATGCCGGCGCACCGCGTTCCCCGCACCGCGGGCGGCGGTGCGGAGACACGACGGCCACGTCGCGGCTCCCTTCGCGACCGGCCCCGCCTGCGGCTGGTGGGCCCGGGAGGGCCCGGAGGCGGGGGACGGCGCGGAGCGAACATGTCCCACGTGTGATTTCCCCCTCTGTCGCCGCCGCGAAACAGCCGCTTGCGGGATGCTGGGGATAACGTTCGTTCACCTCCCCGGCAAAGAGGCGCGGGGGTCGCATGTGGAGGCAGTGATGGGTGTGACCGGTCCGATCCGCGTGGTGGTGGCCAAGCCGGGTCTCGACGGCCACGATCGCGGGGCCAAGGTGATCGCGCGGGCCCTCCGGGACGCCGGCATGGAGGTCATCTACACCGGGCTCCACCAGACGCCCGAGCAGATCGTCGACACCGCGATCCAGGAGGACGCCGACGCGATCGGCCTCTCGATCCTCTCCGGGGCGCACAACACGCTCTTCGCGAAGGTCCTGGAGCTGCTCAGGGACCGTGACGCGGAGGACATCAAGGTCTTCGGCGGCGGCATCATCCCGGAGGCGGACATCGCGCCGCTGAAGGAGAAGGGTGTGGCGGAGATCTTCACGCCGGGCGCCACCACGACGTCCATCGTCGACTGGGTGAACGCGAACGTCCGCGTCGCCGCCTGACCCGCGCCGCGTTCCGCCCCTCGCCGCCAGGGCCCTCCCCCCGGGAGGGCCCTTCGCCGTTCCACGTTCCACCACCGTCCTCCGGCCGTTCCCTGCGGACCGCCCCGGACGGTTCAGGGGGGCGGTCGGTTCAAGGGGACGGACGGGTCACGGGGGCCGGTCGGGGCGCGGAGTCCGGCCGGCGGGGCGGGGCAGGTGCCGGAGGCGCCGGTTCGGGGGTTCCGCGGGGTGGTTCGCAGGCGCCGGGAGGCGTCAGTTCGGCGCGTATCGCCGCGCGCAGACGGAGAGTGGAGACCAGGCGCCGGAACGCCTCCGCCCAGTAGCCGTCCGCGCCGGGGACGATGTCCTCCGCCCCGTCCGGCCGGGCGGCCAGGGGTTCGAGCCGCCGGGCCGCCTCCGGATCGAGGCAGCGCTCCGCCAGTCCCATCACCCCGCTGAAGCTCCAGGGGTAGCCGCCCGCCTCGCGCGCGGCGTCGAGGGCGTCGACGACCGCCCGGCCGAGTGGTTCCGCCCACGGCACGGCACAGGCACCCAGTAGCTGGAACGCCTCCGGCAGTCCGTGCGCCGCGACGAACCGGGCGACCCAGAGGGCCCGCTCCTCCGGGGGCAGCAGCGACAGGAGCTGGGCCCGTTCCGCGAGCGACGGGGTGCCGGGGCCCGTGGCGGGCGGGACCTCGGGCGGACCGAGCAGGGCGCGCGACCAGGCCGCGTCCCGCTGCCGTACGGCCGCCCTGCACCAGGCCGCGTGCAGTTCGTCCCGCCAGCCGTCGGCGACCGGCAGGGCCACGATCTCCTCCGGGCCGCGCCCGCCGAACCTGGCCGGCCAGCAGGAGAGCGGGGCGGACTCGACGAGCCGGCCCAGCCACCAGGACCGCTCGCCCCGGCCCGCCGGAGGGATCTCCACGACGCCGTCGCGCCGCATCGCCGCGTCGCACTCGTGCGGGGCCTCGACGCCGATCGTCGGCGTGTCCGCCGTCCGGTCGGGGCCGACGCAGGCCACGGCCCGTGCCGCCATCCGGTCCGCGAAGGCGGAGGCCGGCAGCGCGGAGAGCAGTTCGGCGGCGGTGGCCCGGACGTTCCGGCTGCGGTCGCCGAGGGCCTCCTCCAGGAACGCCTCGTCCGCGTCGGAGAGCCCGGTCCGCAGCGAGTCCAGGAACATCAACCGGTCCTCCGCCCGCTCGGTGGTCCAGGTGGAGGCGAGCAGGGCGAGACCGGCGGCCGGATCCTCGGTCCGTACGGCGGTGAGCAGGGCGACCCGTTCGGCGAACAGGCCCTCGCCCCACAGGGCCCGCACCCCCTCCGCGTCCCGGGGGGACGGAAGGCCGCCGCCCGCCCCCGTACCGCGGAGGGCGAACTTCCACTCGGGGTTGAGCCGGGCCAGCCACAGGCCGCGCGGCCCGGCGAGGCGGAGGGCGTGGGGCCGCAGGTCGGTACGGGCCCGGGCCGCGTCGAGCAGGGCGGGCAGAACGGCGGGCGGCGCCTTGTACCCGTGCCGGTTGGCGAGGACCAGCCACTGCGGGAGCAGTTCGGCCAGGTCGGGATCGGTCCCGCGCCGCCCGGTGGGCGCGGTCCGTCCGGCGAGCAGCAGCCCGAGGCGCCGCCGGGCCGCCTCGGGCAGCGGTTCGCGCGGGTCCTCCGGCGCGGGCCCGGGCGGCGGCACGGCGGGACCGGGGCGCAGGCCGGCCCTGCGCCGCACGGTGTGCAGCGCGGCGGCGTCGAGCAGCGCGTGCGCCGCCGCCTCCCCGTCCGCCGTCCCGCGCGCGAGCCCTGCGGGCGTCCGCCGGTCCGTCCCGAGCAGCGCCGCGGTGACCAGCTCCTCCCAGGCCGTCGCGGTGGTGTCCCCGCCGGGGGCGGGGGAGTCGGTGGTCGTGGTGGTGTCCATCAGGCTCCTCCGGGCGGTCGGTGGTGCGGTGGGCGGTGCCGCGCCCGTGGGCCGGCGGTCGGCGGGCGGCGGGCGGGGGACGTCATACGAGGGGGACCGTCTCGGCCGGGGCCTCCGGCGACCAGGCGGCGAGCGGGGTGAAGCCCCGGTGCCCGCACTCCCCGAAGACGGTCACCGGAGCACCGCCCGACAGCGCGACGAGGCGCCAGAGTCCCGGCCGGGACTGGGCGGCGGGCGTCAGGGGCAGGGCCTCGCGGCCGTCCGCGTCGGCGAGCTGCCAGCCGTACTCGGCCCGTGCCGGTACGACCCCGCTCAGCGTCACGGGCCACGCCTCCAGCCACGGGTCCTCGCGCAGCGCGCGCCCGTAGGCGTCCAGTCCCTCGCCGACCGGGCCGCCCGGCGGCGGTCCGGCGGGACCGGCGACCGGGACGAAGCGCTCGCCCGGCTCCGCCCGCAGCTGTCCGGAACCGGCGTGCGGGGTCAGCTCGCCGTCGAGTACCGCGCCCACCGGGAGTTCCAGCCGGGGCGTCCGGCCCGCCGCCCCGTAGGAGAGCAGGAGCGCCGTGCGTCCGCCGGTCGTGCCGTGCAGCCAGGTGCGCCGGGTGATCAGCCGGGTGTCTCCCGTGTCGTACCGCGCGAGGACCAGCCAGTGGTCGCGCACCGGGGCGCCGGCGACCGGGGCGGGGAGGCCGATCCGGGTCCGCACGGTCGTCGCGAAGGGCGCGGGCAGCCGGTCGGCGGCCGGCCAGGCCCGGCCGAGGAGGTGGGTCAGCGCGCTCTCCTCCAGGAGCCGCACGGGCCAGCCGGGACCGGACCCCGGTATCGCCCCCAACTCCCTCGCCCTGCTCGCCAGTCCGGGGGCCTGGGCGTCGACCATGCGGGCGGCCGTCTCCTCCCACGGCCCGGCCCCCGCCCGCTCGGCCGTCGCCAGGCCGCCGCGTATCAGGTCGGCGAGCCGTTGCTCCAGCTCCCGCGCGCCCGAGGTGATCCGGGCCGCCCTCCGCTCGGCCCGGCGGCGGGCGGCCGCCGGGTCCGCCGTGTCTCCGGTGGATTCCCCGGCGTCCCGGGCCGCGTTTCCGGGGTGTTCGCGCCGCTCCTCCCGCCACCGCTCCACCCAGTCGGGCGCGGCGGCCTTCCCGAACGCGGTCCCGTCCGACGCCAGGAGCCGGAGCAGGCCCAGAACGTGTCCGCACGGGGACGTGCGGCCGGGGCAGTCGCACGCGTACGAGGAGCCCGTGGTGTCGGCGGCCGTCCGGTACGCCGGACCGCCGCCGTCCCGGCACACGCCCCACACGGCACCGTCGCCGCGCCCCGTGTCCGACCACGGCCCGGCCGTGCCGAACTCGCTCTCCGCTCCGCGTGAAACCTCGTCAGGAGCCGGTTCCAGCACCTGATCGACCGCCCGACGCACCCCCATGCCATCCATGTCCACGACGTTAGGGGGCACCACTGACAACGGCCCCGGTCCCGGCCCCGATTCCGGCCCCTGCCCCTGCCCCGGCCCCGGCCACGATTCCGATTCCGGCCCCGGCTCCAGCCCGGACCCCACCCCGCCCCGGTCTCGATTCCGGCCCCGATCCCTTCCCCGGCTCGGGAGTTCGGGCGGACGGAAGGCCCGGAGGAATTTGACTTTGCCATTTCTTTACGGTTCTCTGCGCGGGACGTACCTCGTTTCCGCATCCAGGGGGATCCTCGTGAAGCGCACCGCCCGCACTGCCCGCACCGCCGTCCCGGCCCTCGTCGTCACCGGCCTCGTCCTCGCCCTCGGCGCCTGTTCGGCAGCCGCCGAGAAGGCCGTCGACCAGGTCGACAAATCCGTGAACGAGACCTACGAGATCACCTACGAGGTCACGGGCAAGGGGATCGAGTCCATCGAGTACCACGCCGGCGGCGGCACCGCGATGAAGCCGGAACTCGCGTCGGAGAAGAAGCCCGTCACCCCGTGGAAGAAGACGGTGACGCTGAAGGGCCTCATGCCGCCGGCCGTCATGCCGGTCTCGCTCGACCCCACCGACCTCACCTGCAAGGTCCTCCACGACGGCAAGGTCATCAAGGAGGCCAGGGGCGAGCGGGCGATGGCGGGCGGCTGCGTCGCCGTCTCCCCCGTCGCCGGCTGACCTCCCGTCACCCCGGGCGGCCCTCCCACCCCTTCCACCCCTTCCGACCAGTGACGACGCCTCACTGTCAGTGCCATGGTGCACGGTGGATCGCACAGCAGGTCGAACGATCTGGAGGGGGAGTCATGCCCGTGCCCGAAACCATCGCGCAGCCCGGTTCCGGTGTCGAGACGGACGCCGGGGCGGGACGGCCGCAGGTCTCCGCCGAAGTCCTGCGTCCGCACGCGGAGCACGCCTTCGCCGGTGAACTCGCGGCGCTCGCCGCGGCCGACGACCGGCCGAGGCCCGCCCGCTGGCGCCTCTCGCCCTGGGCCGTCGCCACCTACCTCCTCGGCGGCACGCTTCCCGACGGGACCGTCGTCACACCCAAGTACGTCGGTCCGCGCCGCATCGTGGAAGTCGCCGTCACCACGCTCGCCACCGACCGGGCGCTGCTGCTCCTCGGTGTGCCCGGCACCGCCAAGACCTGGGTCTCGGAACACCTCGCCGCCGCCGTCAGCGGCGACTCCACCCTCCTCGTCCAGGGCACCGCGGGCACCCCCGAGGAGGCGATCCGGTACGGCTGGAACTACGCCCGGCTCCTCGCCCACGGCCCCGACCGCGACGCGCTCGTGCCGAGCCCCGTCATGCGCGCGATGGCGCGGGGCATGACGGCCCGCGTGGAGGAACTCACCCGCATCCCCGCCGACGTGCAGGACACGCTCATCACGATCCTGTCCGAGAAGACCCTGCCCGTCCCCGAACTCGGGGAGGAGGTGCAGGCCGTCCCCGGCTTCAACCTCATCGCCACGGCCAACGACCGCGACCGGGGCGTCAACGAACTCTCCGGAGCGCTGCGCCGCCGCTTCAACACGGTCGTGCTGCCGCTGCCCGCGACCCCCGAGGAAGAGGTCGACATCGTCGCCCGGCGCGTCGAACAGCTGGGACGTTCCCTGGAACTGCCGGTCCCGCCGGACGGCGCGGACGAGATCCGCCGGGTCGTCACCGTCTTCCGCGAACTGCGCGACGGGGTCACCACCGACGGGCGCACCAAGGTCAAGTCCCCCTCGGGGACGCTCTCCACGGCCGAGGCCATCTCCGTCGTCACGGGCGGCCTCGCCCTCGCCGCCCACTTCGGCGACGGCGTCCTGCGCCCCGCGGACATCGCCGCCGGCGTCCTCGGCGCCGTCGTCCGCGACCCGGCCGCCGACCGGGTCGTCTGGCGGGAGTACCTGGAGACGGTCGTCCGGGAGAGAGACGGCTGGAAGGACTTCTACCGCGCCTGCCACGAGGTGACCGCATGACCCCGCCCACCGCCGGGACCCGGGCCCCCGGCCGGACGGACGGCCCCCTCCTGCTCGGCGTACGGCACCACGGGCCCGGGTCCGCGCGGGGGGTGCGGGCCGCGCTGGAGGCGGCGGAGCCCGCCGCCGTGCTGATCGAGGGACCCGCCGAGGGCGACGCGCTCGTGGCGCTCGCGGGGGAGCCGGGCATGCGGCCGCCGGTCGCGCTGCTCGCCCACGCCGTGGACGATCCCGGACGGGCGGCGTTCTGGCCCATGGCCGAGTTCTCGCCCGAGTGGGTCGCGATCCGCTGGGCCCTGGACCGGGGCGCCGCCGTCCGCTTCATCGACCTGCCCGCCGCGCACACCCTCGCCGCCTCCGACCCCACCTGGGGCGACGGCGAGAGCGAGGAGGACCAGGTCGCCGGGGACGGACCCCCGTGCGCCTCCGCCGCTCCCGGACACGCCTCCGGTCCCGCTGCGGAAGGACGGGGGGACGGGTCCGGAGCAGGCACCGGTACCGGCCCCGGAGCCGCCGGACCCGGACCCGCCGGACCCGGACTCCCCGCCGCCCCCGCCACCGGGGTCGGCGGGGGCGGTCCCGGGCCCCGGGCCGATCCCCGGATCGACCCCGTCGCCGAGCTCGCCCGGGCCGCCGGGTACGAGGACGCCGAGCGCTGGTGGGAGGACGCCGTCGAGCTGCGCGGCCACGGCGACCCCGCCGCGCCCTTCCAGGCCCTCGCGGAGGCCATGGGCGCCCTGCGGGAGGCGTACGGGCACGGCGGGTACCCCCGCGACCTCGTCCGCGAGGCGCACATGAGGCTCCGGATCCGGGCCGCGAGGAAGGAGTTCGGGGACTCCGTCGCCGTCGTCTGCGGCGCCTGGCACGTCCCCGCCCTCGCCCGGCGCACCACCGTCGCCGCCGACCGGGCCCTGCTCAGGGGCCTGCCCAGGGTGAGGACCGAGACGACCTGGGTCCCCTGGACCCACCGCAGGCTCGCCCGCCGCTCCGGTTACGGCGCGGGCATCGACGCGCCCGGCTGGTACGCGCACCTGTTCACCGCCCCCGACCGGCCCGTCGAGCGCTGGATGACCCGGGTCGCCGGGCTCCTCAGGGCCGAGGACCACCCGGTCTCCACCGCCCACGTCATCGAGGCCGTCCGGCTCGCCGACACCCTCGCCGCCCTGCGCGGCCGCCCGGGTCCCGGCCTCGAAGAGACCACCGACGCCGTCCGGGCCGTCCTCTGCGAGGGCTCCGACGTGCCCCTCGACCTGATCCGCGACCGTCTCGTCGTCGGTGACGTGCTCGGCGAGGTCCCGGCGGGCGCCCCCGCCGTCCCCCTCCAGCGCGACCTGGGCCGACGGCAGCGCGCCCTGCGCCTCAAGCCCGCGGCGGAGGAGCGCGAACTCGCGCTCGACCTGCGCAAGCGGACGGACGGCGACCGCAGCCGCCTTCTGCACCGGCTGCGGCTCCTCGGCGTCCACTGGGGCGAGCCGGCCACCGGCCGGACCGGCACCGGCACCTTCCGGGAGACCTGGCGGCTGCGCTGGGAGCCCGAACTGCACGTCCGGGTCGCCGAGGCCGGCGTCTGGGGCACCACCGTCGAGTCCGCCGCCACCGCCAGGGCCGGGTCCCGGGCCCTGGCGGCCACCGCCCTCACCGACGTCACCGCCCTCGCCGAGGACTGCCTCCTCGCCGGGCTCACCGACGCCCTCCCCGTCGTCATGCGGGCGCTCGCGGACCGGGCCGCGCTCGACACCGACGTCGTCCACCTCGCCCGGGCCCTCCCGGCCCTCGCCCGCGCCCTGCGCTACGGCGACGTCCGGGGCACCGACACCGCGGCCCTCGGCGAGGTCGCCGCCGGCCTCGCGGAGCGGATCTGCGTCGGCCTGCCGCCCGCCTGCGCCGGACTCGCCCCCGACGCCGCCGCGCCCCTGCGCGAACGGATCGACGAGGTCCACCGGGCCCTCGGCCTGCTGCCCGGCGCGGCCGGGCTGCGCGACCGCTGGGCCGGGGTCCTGCGCGGGCTCGCCGCGCACGACCGGGTGCCCGGTGTCCTCCGGGGCCGGGCCGCCCGGATCCTCCTGGACGAGGGGCGGCTCCCCGGCGACGAGGCCGCCCCCCTCATGAGCCGCGCCCTCTCGCCCGCCGCCCCGCCGCCCGACGCCGCCGCCTGGATCGAGGGCTTCGCCGGCGGCGCCTCCGGCGGCGGGCTGCTCCTCGTCCACGACGAGCGCCTCCGCGGCCTCTTCGACGCCTGGCTCGCCTCCGTACCGGCCGAGGCGTTCACCGACGTCCTGCCCCTGCTGCGCCGCACCTTCTCGGCGTACGAGCCGGGGGTCCGCCGCACCCTCGGCGAACTGGCCGCCCGGGGCCCGGGAGCCGGCGGTCCGGGCCCCGCCGCGCCCGGCGTGCCCGGCTTCGCCTCCTCGCCCGACCGGGAGCGCGCGGACGCCGTCCTGCCCCTCCTCCACCTCGTCCTCGGTACGGAGGTCCCCGCATGAGCACGCCCCCGACCGCCCCCGCCTCCCCGCACCCCGCCCCCGCCCCGCACCGTCCCCCGGACCCCGCCGACGAGCGGCTGCGCCGCTGGCGCCTCGTCCTCGGCGGCGACGCCGACGGCACCGGCCGCGCGCTCGCCGGAACCGACGCCGCCGTGGACAGGACCCTCACCGCCCTCTACGGCGGAAGCCCCGGCGACCGCGCCGGACTCGGCCGCACGGCCGGACTCGGCGCCTCCGCCCCCTCCGTCGCCCGCTGGCTCGGCGACATCCGCGCGTACTTCCCCAGCAGCGTCGTCCAGGTCATGCAGCGCGACGCGATCGACCGGCTCGGCCTCGACGCCCTCCTCCTGGAACCGGAGACGCTGGCGGCCGTCGAGGCCGACGTGCACCTCGTCGGCGCTCTCCTCTCCCTCCGCGGGGCCATGCCCGAGACGACCAGGGAGACCGCCCGCGCCGTCGTGCGCAAGGTCGTGGACGACCTGGAGAAGCGCCTCGCCACCCGTACCCGGGCCGTCCTCACCGGCGCGCTCGACCGGTCCGCCCGGACCGGCCGCCCCCGCCACCGGGACATCGACTGGAACCGCACCGTCCGCGCCAACCTCGAAAACTACCTGCCCGCACACCGCACGGTCGTCCCCGAGCGGCTCGTCGGCCACGGCCGCGCCTCCCGGGGGGTGCGGAAGGAGGTCGTCCTCTGCGTCGACCAGTCCGGCTCCATGGCGGCCTCCGTCGTCCACGCCGCCGTCTTCGGGGCGGTACTCGCCTCGATGCGGACGATCGCCACCCGGCTCGTCGTCTTCGACACCTCCGTCGTCGACCTGACCGACCGCGTCGAGGACCCGGTGGACGTCCTCTTCGGCACCCGCCTCGGCGGCGGCACCGACATCAACCGCGCCCTCGCCCACTGCCAGTCGCGGATCACCCGCCCCGCCGACACCGTCGTCGTCCTCGTCAGCGATCTGTACGAGGGGGGCATCCGCGACGAGATGCTGAAGCGGGTCGCGGCGATGAAGGCGTCCGGCGTCCAGTTCGTGGCGCTGCTCGCCCTCTCCGACGAGGGCACCCCCGCCTACGACCGCGACCACGCGGCGGCGCTGGCCGCGCTCGGCGTCCCGGCCTTCGCGTGCACCCCGGACCTGTTCCCGGAGGTCATGGCGGCCGCCCTGGAGAAGCGGCCCCTGCCGATACCCGCCGCCTGACCGCGCCCGGGCCCCGGGCGGTCGGACACCCGGACTCCGGGTGATCGGGTGCCCGGCCCCCGATCACCCGGTTCGCGGTCCGTCCGTCGTCCGTCCGCCCCGGGCGGCGCCTGCGGAATCCGTCGCGTGACCCGTCCGCACGAGCGTCCGAGGGGCGACTGAGTTCCTTGTCACAGGGGCCTCCGGACGCCCCCCGCCCCGTCCCTCCGCGCGGGGCGGGCGGTCGGGAGGCCGGGCCCCGCCTGGGGCGACCGCCGGAACCGGCCGCCCGGGGGCCCCGGGGACCGCCCTTCCGCCCCCACGGCCTGTGACCCGTATCACCGCTCTCGCGCGATCCGCGATTTAGGGACCCACGGCCCACGGCGATAACCTGCGAGACGGACATGCCGCGTCCACGGACACCGTGTACGCCTCCCTTGTGACAGAGCAGTCACGTTGCCCTTCGCGGCACGCCCACGCAGACAACGAACCGCGATCATCAGAAAAGGGACGGACGCGCGTGGACCTGTTCGAGTACCAGGCGAGGGACCTCTTCGCCAAGCACGGTGTACCGGTGCTGGCCGGTGAAGTCATCGACACGCCTGAGGCGGCGCGCGAGGCCACCGAGCGTCTTGGCGGCAAGTCGGTCGTCAAGGCGCAGGTGAAGGTCGGCGGCCGCGGCAAGGCCGGCGGCGTCAAGCTGGCCGCCACCCCGGACGAGGCCGTCGCCCGCGCGACGGACATCCTCGGGATGGACATCAAGGGCCACACGGTCCACAAGGTGATGATCGCGGAGACCGCTCCGGAGATCGTCGAGGAGTACTACGTCTCGTACCTCCTCGACCGCACCAACCGCACCTTCCTGGCGATGGCCTCCGTCGCCGGCGGCATGGACATCGAGGAGGTCGCCGCGACGACCCCCGAGAAGCTCGCCAAGGTGCCGGTCGACTCCAACAAGGGCGTCGACATCGTGAAGGCCCGCGAGATCGTGGCCCTGGCGCAGTTCCCGGCCGACGTGGCCGAGAAGGTCGCCGAGGTCCTCGTGACCCTGTGGGACACCTTCGTCGCCGAGGACGCGCTCCTCGTCGAGGTCAACCCGCTGGCCAAGGTCGCCTCCGGCGACATCCTGGCCCTCGACGGCAAGGTCTCCCTCGACGAGAACGCCGACTTCCGCCAGCCGGAGCACGAGGCCCTGGAGGACAAGGCGGCGGCCAACCCGCTGGAGGCCGCGGCCAAGGCCAAGGGCCTCAACTACGTCAAGCTCGACGGCGAGGTCGGCATCATCGGCAACGGCGCCGGCCTGGTCATGTCGACCCTGGACGTCGTCGCGTACGCCGGTGAGAACCACGGCGGCGTGAAGCCGGCCAACTTCCTCGACATCGGCGGCGGCGCCTCCGCCGAGGTCATGGCGAACGGCCTGGAGATCATCCTGGGCGACCCGGACGTCAAGTCCGTGTTCGTCAACGTCTTCGGCGGCATCACCGCCTGCGACGAGGTCGCCAACGGCATCGTCCAGGCCCTGGAGCTCCTCGCCTCCAAGGGCGAGGAGGTCACCAAGCCGCTGGTCGTGCGCCTCGACGGCAACAACGCCGAGCTGGGTCGCAAGATCCTGTCGGACGCCAACCACCCGCTGGTGCAGCGCGTGGACACCATGGACGGAGCGGCCGACAAGGCCGCCGAGCTCGCGGCTGCGAAGTAAGGGACGAGGGACACCAGAGCCATGGCTATCTTCCTCAACAAGGACAGCAAGGTCATCGTCCAGGGCATGACCGGTGCCACGGGCATGAAGCACACCAAGCTCATGCTGGGTGACGGCACCAACATCGTCGGCGGCGTGAACCCGCGCAAGGCCGGCACGACCGTCGACTTCGACGGCACCGAGATCCCGGTCTTCGGTTCCGTCGCCGAGGCCATGAAGGAGACCGGCGCCAACGTCTCGGTCCTCTTCGTGCCGCCGGCCTTCGCGAAGGCCGCCGTCGTCGAGGCCATCGACGCCGAGATCCCCCTCGCGGTCGTCATCACCGAGGGCATCGCCGTCCACGACTCCGCCGCGTTCTACGCGTACGCCGTGGAGAAGGGCAACAAGACCCGCCTCATCGGCCCGAACTGCCCCGGTCTCATCACCCCGGGCCAGTCCAACGCCGGCATCATCCCGGGCGACATCACGAAGCCGGGCCGCATCGGCCTGGTCTCGAAGTCCGGCACGCTGACGTACCAGATGATGTACGAGCTCCGTGACATCGGCTTCTCGTCCGCCGTCGGCATCGGTGGCGACCCGGTCATCGGCACCACGCACATCGACGCCCTGGCGGCCTTCGAGGCCGACCCGGAGACCGACCTGATCGTCATGATCGGCGAGATCGGCGGCGACGCCGAGGAGCGTGCGGCCGACTTCATCAAGGCCAACGTCACCAAGCCGGTCGTCGGCTACGTCGCGGGCTTCACCGCGCCCGAGGGCAAGACCATGGGCCACGCCGGCGCCATCGTCTCCGGCTCCTCCGGCACCGCCCAGGCGAAGAAGGAGGCCCTGGAGGCCGCGGGCGTCAAGGTCGGCAAGACGCCGACCGAGACGGCCAAGCTGGCGCGCGCGATCCTCGCGGGCTGACGCCGCCGCACCGCACAGCGAGTGGGCCCCGCCCCTCCCGGCCCGTCCGGGCGGAGGGCGGGGCCCACTCGCGTGTCCGTACCACGGCGGGCGCCCCGCGACGGCCGTCCCGCCGCCGGGGCCCGCCCGCGCCCGCGGCGGCTACCCGGGCACCGGGACCAGCCGTTCGGGGCCGGGGTGGGGCTCGGAGCGCAGCTTGTCGCGGAGCTCCAGGTCCTCCGGACGGAGCTTCTCCGGGCCGCCGCGCACCGGCACGCCGCCGACGCTCTCGCCGGGGGCGTTCACGGGGATGTACCGGGTCGGCGCGGTCACCACGGTGAAGCCGGTCATCGCGACGAGGACCGCCGTCGCGCAGACCACCGCGCGCGTCCAGGCGCGGGCCCGGTGCTCCCCGCCGGTCCGGACCGAGCGGGCCGCCGGGAGCTCCGCCGTCGGCGCCTCCGTGACCGGCGCGCTCAGCCGCCGGTGCAGGTCCTCCGGCCCGGCGAGCCCGGGGACCCGCTTCCCGAGGACCGTACGGGCGTGCAGCAGCCGGTGGGCGGCGGCGGGGGTGCTCGCCTCCGTCTCGGCCGCGGTGTCCGGCAGGTCGAGTCCGAGTCCGTCGTAGAGCAACACGGTGCGGCGGTACGGCGGCGGCAGTTCGAGGAGGGCGGAGAGCAGCGCCCGGCGGTCCGCCCCGGCCGGCGGCGTGTCGGGGTGCCGGTGGGCGCGGCGCAGCCGGTGCCAGGGGGAGAGGGCGTACTCGTGCGCCGCCGCCCGCACCCAGCCCACCGGATCGGGATCGACGGCGACCTCGGGCCAGCGCTGCCACGCCTGCTGGAAGGCGCGCTCGACGGACTCGCGGGAGAGCGCGCGACGGCCGGTGAGCAGGTACGTCTGGTGGGCGAGGGCGGGCGCGGCGTACGCGTAGAGCGCGTCGAACGCCTCCTCGGGGGTGAGGGCGGGCACGGCGGGGCTCCCGCCCGGCTCCGGGGCGGGGGCTTCCGGGGGCGCCGCTTCGGGGACCGCCGGTCCCGGGCCGGCCGTTTCCGGGGTCGCCGTTTCCGGGGCAGCCGGTTCCGAGTTCGCCGTCTCCGGGGTCTCCGTCTCCGGCGCCGCCGGTTTCAGGCGTTCCGACGGGGCGAGGACGGCGTCCCGCGCGGACCCGGAGAAGGGCCCCGGAGCGGGCCCGGAGGCGGAGACGGCCCCGGGCGTGGCGGAAACGGACGCGGAAGCGACCCCGGGCGCGGCCCCGGAAGTGTCCCCCGGCGTGGGCCCGGAAACGGACGCGGAAGCGACCCCGGGCGCGGACCCGGAAACGGGCGCGGAAGCGGAGACGGAGGCGCCGGCCGGAAGAGAAGTCGGCGGGGTGGGGCCCGAAGGGGTGAGGACCGCCCCCTGGAGTGCCGTCTCCGCCTCCCGGGTCTCCGGGCGCGCGTCCGGCCGCGCTCCCGGCTCTCCGCCCCCGACGGGGCGGGAGAGGGGGCGGGGGCCGCCGGACCCGCACGCGCCGAGCAGCCTCGCGTACGCCTCGCGTTTGCGGCCCCGGGGCGCCGAACGCCCCGTCTCCCACGCCTTCACCGTGGCTTTGGTGACGCCCACGGCCTCGGCGACCTGCTCCTCGCTCAGGGCGAGGGCCTCGCGCAGCCTGCGCCGCTCCTTGGGGGGCGGCAGGGCGGCGGGAGGAGGGGAATCCGCGGTGCTCCGGCTCATGGGCGCTTACCTCCCGCAGAGCTTTTCTGGGCGGAAAAGAACATAAACGTATATTGAGCGACACCACGGTTGTTTGCCTGTTACGCGGAGAAAGCGCGTGTCGTTGGCAGCATGTCCCCCGTGACCCATGCGACCGATCACCCCCTGGTCCAGGGCGGCCGCTCCGCCGCGCTCGCCACCGCCTGCGTCCGGGGCGGGGTCGCCGCCGGACTCGGTCTCGGCGTCCTCGCGGTCCTGGTGGTCGCGGCCTGGATCAGCTCCCCGTTCCCCGACGGCGGTCCCGGCGGGGCCCTCCACGTGGCCGCCGGGCTCTGGCTGCTCGCCCACGGGGTGGAGCTGGTCCGTACGGACACCCTGTCCGGCGTGCCCGCGCCCCTGGGCGTCGCCCCCCTGCTCCTGACCGTCCTGCCCGTCTGGTTCGTCCACCGGGCCGCCCGCGACACCCTCGACACGACCCGCGACCGGGACCGGCCGCGTCCCTCGCCGAGCGGCGCGGTCGCCTCGGTGGCCGGGGGATACCTGCTGGTCGCGGCCGTGGTGGTGGTCTACAGCGAGAGCGGCCCGCTGCCCGCCGAGCTGATCACGGCCGGACTCCGGCTGCCCGCCGTGGCGGTCGGCGCGGCCGGGGCGGGGGCCTGGACGGCGCTCGGCCGCCCGCTGCCCGGGGTGCGGCAGGCGGTCGCCCTGCGCGCGGCGGGACTCGGCCTCCTGACGCTGTTCTGCGGCGGCGCGGCGGCCGCGGCGGTCTCGCTGGTCTGGCACGCGGGCCGGGCGCAGGCGTCGTTCCTGGGCCTCGCGGGGGAGTGGTCGGGGCGGGCGGCGCTCGCGCTGCTCGTCCTGGCGCTGCTGCCGAACGCGGCCGTGTGGGGTGCCGCGTACGGCCTCGGCCCCGGATTCGCCGTCGGTACGGCCGCGCTCGCGACCCCGCTGGGCCTGACCGGGGACCCGGCCGTACCGCCCTTCCCGCTCCTGGCCGCGCTGCCCGCCGAGGGCCGGGGCGTGTGGTTCCACTGGGCGGTCGCGGCGGCCCCGGCCGCCGCCGCCGTGGTGCTGGGCCACCGGGTGGGCCGGGCGGCGCGGGCCTGGACGGTCCGGGACGCGGTGCTGACGGTTCTGGGCGCGGCCGCGCTGTACGGGACGGCCGTGGCCGTTCTCGCGACCGCGGCGGGCGGTCCGCTCGGCTCCGGCCGGCTGTCCGCGTTCGGCCCGGTGTGGTGGCGGGCGGGAGCGGCGGCGGTGGTGTGGGCGCTCTGCGCGGGCACGCCGACGGCCCTCGGGGTACGGGCCTGGGTCCGCCGGACGCCCCGCGCGGAACGCGGGGCGGCCCGCGCGTCCTCGCCCGTGCCCGTCCCCGCCCCGGACGCCCCGGAGACGGGGCGGCAGCCCTCCGGGGCGTGGAGCCCGCTCCGTACCCGGAACCGGGCGGAGGCACGGAGCCGGGCGGGAACGTGGTTCCGGGCCCGTTCCGGGCGCCGGGGCCCGGACCCGGAGCCCGGCCGGGAGCCCGACCGGGACACCGGCCGGTGGACCGGGACGGACTCCGGGTCCCGCCCCGCCGCCCCCGGTCTCCGAGCCGTCTCCGGGCTCCGGTCCTTCCTCGGGTTCGGGTCGCTCCCCCGGGCGAGGACCGGGGCCGCGCCCGGAGCCGGCCCCCGGGTCCCCGGCGCCGGCCCGGGGCCCGAAGACGAGGCGTACGACGATCTGTACGGCGATCCCTTCGACGGGCCCGGCTACGAGCCGTACGACTACCTCCCGGCCGCCTGGGAGCCCTCCCGGGAACCGGGACCGGGCCCGAAGGCGACCCCGGAGCCGGCTCCGGACCGGGCTGCGGACCCGCGCCCGGAACCGGACGCGACCCCGACCCCGACCTCGAAGCCGAAGCCGGACACGGCCCCGGCCCCGAAGCCGACCCCGGACATCACCCCCGGTCCGGGCCCCACCGCCTAGCCGAAGGACCTACTCCCGGACCCCGAGGCCCGCCCGCAGCGGCTTCGGCAGGAGGTCGTTGCAGGCCAGCCGGCCCGCGTGGGTGAGGGCGTCGTCGCGGCACTCGTAGAAGTCGCGGTAGACGAGCTGGAAGGTGAAGCCGGCCGCGACGACGCCCAGGGCCACGACCGACGCGACCAGTCCGCTGATCGCGGCCGTCCGCATCGTCCGCAGCGGAACGGCCGCACCGGGAGCGTCCCGCTCCGGTCCCGTCCGCCGCCCCGGGTCCGCCGGCCGGGACGCCTCCTGTGACGCCGGCGCCTCCCCGTCCCGCTTCGGCCCGGTGCGCAGGGAGCTGATCCCCCAGTAGAGACCGAGGGCACCGAGGAGCAGGGCCGGTTCCGGGAACCCGAAGAGGGCGAAGAAGAAGCCCCACATGCCGGCGAGGATCGCGTACCGCGCCCGCCGCTGCGCCGGGTCCGTCGGGTCCCAGCGGAGCCCCGGGCCGCGCTTCGGCCCGCCCTGGCCCGGACCGCCCTCGGGGTCGCCCCGGCGTTCCGGGCCGCGGCCGAAGCCGTCCTGGGAGGGACCCGGCTGACGCGGGCTCCACCGGCCGTCGGACGGGCCCGGCGAGTCCGGGTCCCCGGACGCGTCGTCGTCCGGGCCCTCCGGTCGCCGCGGCTGCCACGGCTGGTCCGGCCTGCCCTCGGGCGGCGGCGCGAACGGGTTGTTGTCGTCCGTGGACTGGCGTTCCGGCATCTGCTGAACGTCTTCCCTCTGTCGTCTCGACCACGACCGCACCCGTGGTCTCCGCTGCTGTCTCGTACGCCGCGCGTCCGTCGCCCCGGCGTCGTCTCCGGCCGGTACGCCCCACCGTGCGCTCCGGCGTCGGACCCTGACGCTACCGCCCGGCTCCGCCCCCGTCCCGTGGGGGCCGTCCCGTGTGCCGGTATCGTTGCTGCCGGTCGAGCCATTCGTAGGGTTCCCCGTACCGAGCGATGCGATTCGTTCGTACGACCGCACAAACACCACGGAAAGAGTGACCCAGTGGCTGCCGCCCGCCTCGTCGTCCTGGTCTCCGGGTCCGGTACCAACCTGCAGGCCCTGCTCGACGCCATCGCCGCCGACCCCGAGGGGTACGGGGCGGAGGTCGTCGCCGTCGGTGCCGACCGCGACGGGACCGTCGGCCTGGAGCGCGCCGGGCGCGCCGGGCTGCCGACCTTCGTGTGCCGGGTGAAGGACCACGCGAGCCGCGAGGAGTGGGACCGCGCCCTGACGGAGGCGACCGCCGCGTACGAGCCGGACCTCGTCGTCTCGGCGGGCTTCATGAAGATCGTCGGCAAGGAGTTCCTCGCCCGCTTCGGCGGCCGGGTCGTCAACACCCACCCGGCCCTGCTCCCCAGTTTTCCCGGTGCCCACGGGGTGCGTGACGCCCTCGCCTACGGCGCGAAGGTCACCGGGTGCACCGTCCACTTCGTCGACGACGGCGTCGACACCGGCCCGATCATCGCCCAGGGCGTGGTCGAGGTGCGGGAGACGGACGATGAAGCCGCTCTGCACGAGCGCATCAAGGAAGTCGAGCGCTCGCTGCTCGTCGACGTCGTGGGGCGTCTCGCCCGGCACGGCTACCGCATTGAGGGACGAAAGGTTCATGTCGGTGAACACGGACACCGTTAAGCCCATCCGCCGCGCGCTGGTCAGCGTCTACGACAAGACGGGACTCGAAGACCTGGCCCGCGGCCTGCACGAGGCCGGTGTCGAGCTCGTCTCCACCGGCTCCACGGCCGGGAGGATCGCCGCGGCGGGCGTTCCCGTCACCAGGGTCGAGGAGCTGACCGGCTTCCCCGAGTGCCTGGACGGGCGCGTCAAGACCCTCCACCCGCGCGTGCACGCCGGCATCCTCGCCGACCTGCGCCTGGAGTCGCACCGCGAGCAGCTCGCCGAGCTGGGCGTGGAGCCCTTCGACCTGGTCGTGGTGAACCTCTACCCGTTCCGCGAGACGGTCGCCTCCGGCGCCACCCCGGACGAGTGCGTCGAGCAGATCGACATCGGCGGCCCCTCCATGGTCCGCGCCGCCGCGAAGAACCACCCGTCCGTGGCGATCGTGACCAGCCCCGAGCGGTACGCCGACGTGCTCGCCGCCGTCCGGTCCGGCGGCTTCGACCTGACCGCCCGCAAGCGGCTCGCGGGCGAGGCGTTCCGGCACACCGCCGCGTACGACGTGGCCGTGGCCTCCTGGTTCGCCGATGGCTATGCCGCCGCCGACGACAGCGGCTTCCCGGGCTTCCTGGGCGCCACGTACGAGCGGAAGAACGTCCTGCGGTACGGCGAGAACCCGCACCAGGGCGCCGCGCTCTACGTCGACGGGACGGGCGGCCTCGCCGAGGCCGAGCAGTTCCACGGCAAGGAGATGTCGTACAACAACTACACGGACACCGACGCCGCGCGCCGGGCCGCGTACGACCACGACGAGCCCTGCGTCGCGATCATCAAGCACGCCAACCCGTGCGGCATCGCGATCGGCGCCGACGTCGCCGAGGCCCACCGCAAGGCGCACGCCTGCGACCCGCTGTCGGCGTTCGGCGGCGTCATCGCCGTCAACCGCCCGGTGACGGTCGAGCTGGCCGAGCAGGTCGCGGAGATCTTCACCGAGGTCATCGTCGCCCCGGCGTACGAGGACGGCGCCGTCGAGATCCTCGCCCGGAAGAAGAACATCCGCGTGCTGCGCGCCGAGGGCGCCCCGGCCAACCCGGTCGAGGTCAGGCCGGTCGACGGCGGTGCCCTCCTCCAGGTCGCCGACCGCCTCCAGGCCGACGGCGACGACCCGGCGCACTGGACCCTCGCGACCGGCGACGCCCTCTCCGCCGAGGAGCTGGCCGAGCTGGCCTTCGCCTGGAGGGCGTGCCGCGCGGTCAAGTCCAACGCGATCCTGCTCGCCAAGGACGGCGCCTCGGTCGGCGTCGGCATGGGCCAGGTCAACCGCGTCGACTCCGCGAAGCTGGCCGTCGAGCGGGCGGGCGAGGAGCGGGCACGCGGCTCCTACGCCGCCTCCGACGCCTTCTTCCCCTTCCCCGACGGCCTGGAGATCCTCACGGCGGCCGGCGTGAAGGCGGTCGTGCAGCCCGGCGGCTCGGTCCGCGACGAGCTGGTCGTCGAGGCCGCGAAGAAGGCGGGCGTGACGATGTACTTCACGGGGACGCGTCACTTCTTCCACTGAGCCGCCGGCAGGCGATCGGGCGTGAACGGACGGCCCGCCGGTTCCCCGGAACCGGCGGGCCGTCCGCGTCGGTGCCCCGGCGGGCGCATCCGCCGATCGGGTGGTCTCTGTTCTAATGGGTTGCTCTTTTGTCGACCACTGGTGGTGGGGGCGTGGTGTTGGACGTACAGAACAGGTCCGCCGGGGAGGCCGTCACCGGCGCTCCCGGGGCCGCGGCCACCGAGCCCCCGGAGCGGCCCGCCTCCGTCCCGCTCCGTCCGTACCTGATCCTCGCGGCCGTCCTGTGTGCCCTCTTCTTCCTGTACTCCTGGGTGCAGTACGCGCAGTTCCGCACCCCCTCCTGGGACCTCGGGATCTTCGGACAGTCCGTCCGGGCGTACGCCGAGTTCCGGGCCCCGGTCGTCGACATCAAGGGTCCGGGCTTCCCCATACTCGGGGACCACTTCAGCCCGGTCACCGCCCTGCTGGCGCCGCTGTACTGGATCTGGCCCTCGCCGGTCGCCCTGCTCTTCGCGCAGGCCGCGCTCTTCGCCGCCTCCGCCGTGGTCGTCGGCCGCACCACGCAGGAGGTCCTCGGCAGCCGCGCCGCGGGCATCGCCCTCACGGTCGCGTACGGGCTCTCCTGGGGACTCCAGGAGGCGGTGCGGTCCGACTTCCACGAGATCGCCTTCGCCGTCCCGCTGCTCGCCCTGGTCTGCCGGGCCCTGCTCCTCGGCCGCTGGACGGCGGCCGCCGCCTGGTCCGCCCCGCTCGTCCTGGTCAAGGAGGACATGGGGCTCACCGTCGCCATGGTCGGCGCGGTCCTCTTCCTCAAGGGGAGCAGGCGGCTCGGCGCCGCCCTGGCCGGCTTCGGCACCGCCGCCTTCGCCCTCACCGTCCTCGTCCTGATCCCGGCGGCCAGCAGCCTCGGCCGGTACGACTACTGGTCCAAGATCGAGAAGACCGGGGAGGGGGCCGACACCTCCTTCGGGCAGCTCGTCGCCGGCGCCCTCGCCTCGGGCGAGCGCTGGGAGATGGTCCTCCACCTCCTGGCGATCACCGGCTTCCTGGCCCTGCGCTCCCCGCTGGTCCTGCTCGTCCTGCCGACCCTGGGCTGGCGCTTCCTCTCCCAGGACCCCAACCACTGGGGCATGCACTGGCACTACAGCGCCATCCTCATGCCGATCGTCCTCGCGGCGCTCGTGGACGGCGTCCGCGCGGTGCGCACCTCGCCGCGCGCCTGGCTCGCCTCGTACGGGAGGGTCGCCGTCCCGGTGGCGACCACGGTCGCGCTGGTCCTCGCCGTGAACCTCCCGCTGCGCGACCTGCTGAAGCCGGAGACGTACCGGACGGACGTCCGGGCCGGGCAGGCGCGGGCGGCGGTGGACGCGGTCCCGGAGGGGGTGAGCGTGGAGGCGGACGTCTCGCTCCTCGCCCACCTCACGGCGGACCGCCGGGTCTACTGGACGGGCTCCTCGCAGGAGGTCGATCCGGACTACCTCGCCTACGACCTGCGGGGCTGGTCGCAGCAGATCTCGGACCCGGCCGAGCTGGCCGCGCAGCTCCACCCGGGCGCGCGGTACGAGATCACGCACCGTTCGGAAGGTTTCGCGGTCCTGCGGCGGAGGTGATCCCGGGGCCGGGGGAAATCCCGGTCCGGAGGGAAGCCCGGTCCGGAGAGAAACCCGGTCCGGAGGGAAGCCCGGTGGTTCCGGGAGGAATTCCGGGGCCCGGGGAAAACCTCCCGGACCCCGGGGAGATCCCGGAGGTACCGGGGGAACGGCCGAGGGCCGCCCGGCGGTGTGCCGGACGGCCCTCGGAGCGGCGGGGAACCCGCCGGGGGCGCTACTTCTTGACGACGAGCGTGCCGGCGGCACGGTCGTGCCAGCCCTGCAGCTTGCCCGAGTTGTCGAAGAACGGCGACAGGTAGACCAGGAGCTGGCCGATGCCGCAGAGGACCGCGCCGACCATCGGGATGATCCAGCGGATGAAGCCGCCGCCGACACCCGGCTTGCCGCCCGTGGCCTCCTTGACGACCCGCAGCCCCAGCGCCATCTTGCCGAGGGTGGCGCCGACGAAGGCGATCATCAGCCACTCGTAGAGCATGGTGGCGATGAAGATCAGGAAGAGGAAGCCGAAGAAGGCGGCGAATATGCCACCCGCGGCGGCGGCCTGGTCGTTGATGCAGGTCTGGTAGGCCGGGGTCATCGGGTCGAGCTTCGCGCAGTCCTCGATGGACTTGGCCGCGCCCATCACGCCGGCCAGGCCGACCAGCGACAGGATCCACGAGATGACGCCGATGGCCACGCCGTCGATCAGGCGCGCGGCGAACCGCAGACCCATCGAGGCGACCTGCACGGTGCCGAGACCGTGCAGGTTGATGTAACCGTTGTTGGCCTGGAGCGTGCCCGGAGCCTGCGGGTACGCGCCCGGCTGCTGGGGGTACCCGTAACCCTGCTGCGGGACGCCCTGGGGCGCCTGCTGGGGGTAGCCGTAGCCGGGCTGCTGACCCTGACCCTGGTCCTGGGGCTGTCCGTAGGGGTTGTTCGGGTCGCCGAAACTCATCGCGCGATTCCTCCGTGATTTTTCTGTGCGGGGACGACGCGGCCCGCGCGGAGGACCTTCACGACTATCGAGCGGATTTCCCCCCGGCACTTTCCGCGGTAGTACGCCGGTCATCGTCGTCGCAACCTCGACTTTTTGTCCAGTCGTCACGAGACGGAGTTGTACGAGTGCAACCTTTCGCCCGTACCGCCCGCCGTCCGGCGACCGCGAATTGGAACATGACGGGTGGCATCCGGGAAGATGGCCCCATGAGCGCCCAGATTCTCGATGGCAAGGCCACCGCGGCCGCGATCAAGTCCGACCTGACCGTCCGTGTGGCGGCCCTCAAGGAGAAGGGCGTCACGCCCGGACTCGGCACCCTCCTGGTCGGTGACGACCCGGCGAGCCAGAAGTACGTGGCCGGAAAGCACCGTGACTGCGCGCAGGTGGGACTCGCCTCCATCCAGCGCACCCTGCCCGCCACCGCCACCCAGGAGGAGATCGAGGCGGTCGTCCGGGAACTCAACGAGGACCCGGAGTGCACGGGTTACATCGTCCAGCTCCCGCTGCCCAGGGGCATCGACGAGAACCGCGTCCTGGAGCTGATGGACCCGGTCAAGGACGCGGACGGCCTGCACCCCACCAACCTCGGCCGCCTCGTGCTCAACGAGCCCGCCCCGCTGCCCTGCACGCCCAACGGCATCATCACCCTGCTGCGCCGCCACGGCGTGAAGATCGACGGCGCCGAGGTCGTGGTCGTCGGGCGCGGCGTCACCATCGGGCGTCCGATGCCGCTGCTGCTCACCCGCCGGTCCGAGAACGCGACCGTGACCCAGTGCCACACCGGCACCCGGGACCTCTCGGCGCACCTGCGCAACGCCGACATCGTCATCGCGGCGGCGGGCGTGCCGCACCTGATCAGGCCGGAGGACGTGAAGCCGGGCGCGGCCGTCCTCGACGTCGGCGTCTCGCGCAACGCCGAGGGCAAGATCCTCGGTGACGTGCACCCCGGCGTCGCCGACGTGGCCGCCTGGATCTCCCCCAACCCGGGCGGCGTCGGACCGATGACCCGGGCCCAGCTCCTCGTCAACGTCGTCGAGGCCGCCGAGCGCGCGGCCGCGGCGCTCTGACATGGGCTCCGGGAACCCGGAGCCGACCGGCGACCGGCCCGGGACGAGGCGCGGCGTACGGCGGCCCCCGCCCACCGTCGTCACCGCCGGCACCGCGCGCCCCGAGGGCGGCGGCCGGGCCGCCGCCGGCGACGCGCCCGCGCCCGCGCGCCAGTGGCCGCTGCTCGTGGTCCTCTGCCTCGCCGGGGCGGGGCTCCTCGTGGTGGGCACGGACGCGTTCCCGCAGTCCTTCCGGGTGGGGGCGATCCTGGTCGGGGCCGCGCTCCTGGCGGGCGCCGTGATGCGGCGCGTGGTGCCCTCCGTGGGCATGCTGGCGGTCCGGTCCCGCTTCACGGACATGATCACGTACGGGGTGATGGGCGGCCTCATCGTGCTGCTCGCGCTCATGGTGCAGCCGGGTCCCTGGCTGCGGATCCCGTTCCTGGAGGACGTCCTCCACCTGACGGTGACGTAGGGCGTGTGTCGAAAGTGCCGTCTGCCCGGCGGCGCCCGGCACGCACGCTCACCGCGTTGTCGGGATCGCCCCGATACACCCGGTATCGGGGCGACCCTCCGCCGTGCGATCGCACGCACCGGACACCGCCGGGCCCGCCCTCCGGGCGGACGACGCCCCTTTCGACACACGCCCCGGGTCCCGCCCTCCGGTTCGCGAGGTGTGCGGCGCCCGCCCTCTCCCCCGTGGGAGGGCGGGCGCCGACGCGATCAAGGGTCATGTACGTGCCAACACCGGGACAAGGCCCGTCGGCGCGCTGTGGCACGGAAGTGACCATTCCGCTACGTCGGCCGCGCATCCGGGGCGCGCGCCGTCCCGGAAGCTGCCATCCTTCGACGTGGCGGGCGGAGCAGGGGACGAGGAACGGCGAACAGAGGGCGAGGGGACGGCACATGCCTGGCTGGAAGGCGCTTCCGGACGGACTCGACCCGGAGACGCGCGCGCTCACCGAGCGGATGCGTCGCCTGATCGACCGCAGCGGCCTCGGCGTCATGGCCGTCGCCGAACGCACCGGACGCGAACGCTCCCAGTGGGACGCCTACTTGAGCGCCCGCCGGCCCGTGCCGCGAACGGCCGTGGCCGCCCTCGCGGAGGTCACCGGCGCCGACGCGGGGGAGCTCGCGGCCCAGTGGGAGCGCGCCGAACGGGCGAGGGGCCGTTCCGCTTCCGCCCCGGGCCCGGACGGTGGGGTACCGGACGGCGGAGGGCGGCTGGGCGAAGGCCCGGACGTCGGACACCCGGCCCCCGGGGGGCGGCTGGGCGAAGGCCCGGACGTCGGACACCCGGCCCCCGGAGGGAAGTCCGGTGAAAATCCGGCCGGCGAATCCCCGGGCGCCGCAAGGCGGTTCGACGGGCCCCCGGGCGCCGTGAGGCCCGTCGCCGGAGCCCCCGTCGTCGGAGAACCGTGGGGCGCGGCGGGTTCCGGTGGTCACGACGACCGCACCCTGCGGATCCGGCACCTCGGCGGCCCGGTTCCGCAGGAGCCATCGGGCCCCGCACCCGGGCGCGTACCCCCGCCCCCCTCCGGGCCCGTCGCGTCGCCCCCGACCGGAGCCGCGTCCCCGCCCCCGCCCCCGCCCGGCGAAGCCGCACCCCCGTCCGCCCCCGCACCCCGCCGCCGGGCCGCGACCGTGCTCCTCCGCGCGGCCGGGGGCCTCGGCGCCCTGCTCGTCGTCGCCGCCGCCCTCCTCCTCGTGGACCTGGGCGGCGGCGGGACCGACGGCGCGGACGGACGCGCGGCCGCCCCGTCCACCACCCCGCCCCCGAGCCCCACGCGCCGTACGGACCTCCCGGCGGGGGTGGAGTGCTCCGGTGCCGACTGCGCGGGCCGGGACCCCGAGGCGATGGGCTGCGGCGGCCCCCTCGCCACCACCGTCGCCCGCGCCCGCGTCGGCACCGCCCGGGTCGAGGTCCGCCACAGCGCCGTCTGCGCGGCCTCCTGGGCCCGGATCACCGGCGCCGCCCCCGGCGACAGCGTCACCGTCGAGGTCGGGGGCGCCGTCCGGAGCGCCATCGTCCCGGAGGCCGCCGACGGGGCGACGGCGCGGACCGACGCGTACACCCCGATGCTCCCCGACGCCCCCGGTGCGGCCGTGCGGGCCTGCGGTGCCCTCGCGGACGGCAGCGAGGGCTGCGCGAAGGGCCGTTGAGGAACCCGCCCGCGCCCCGGCCGCCTTCCGCGCCCCGCCGGCCGGCCCGCCGGCGGAGCGCCGCCCACTTCACCGCGCCCCGCCGGCCGGCCCCGGGCGAACCGCGCGCGGACGGGTGGCAGTGAGCCGGACCACAAGGAGGTGGGGGTTCAGGGGGGCCGGGGTCGGATAGCCTGACCGCTGGATATCTCTTCACATCGAGACACCGATCGATCAAGAGGGGTATCCCGCACCAGGGGCAGGGACCCCCACCGCCAGCTGTCTTACGGAGATCGCCATGACCCGCACTCCCGTGAATGTCACCGTGACCGGCGCGGCCGGCCAGATCGGCTACGCGCTGCTCTTCCGCATCGCCTCCGGCCACCTGCTCGGCGCGGACGTGCCGGTCAAGCTGCGCCTCCTCGAGATCCCGCAGGGCGTCAAGGCCGCCGAGGGCACCGCCATGGAGCTCGACGACTGCGCCTTCCCGCTGCTCAAGGGCATCGACATCTTCGACGACCCGAACCAGGGCTTCGAGGGCGCCAACGTCGCGCTGCTCGTCGGCGCCCGCCCCCGCACCAAGGGCATGGAGCGCGGCGACCTGCTCTCCGCCAACGGCGGCATCTTCAAGCCGCAGGGCAAGGCCATCAACGACCACGCGGCGGACGACATCAAGGTCCTCGTCGTCGGCAACCCGGCCAACACCAACGCCCTGATCGCCCAGGCCGCCGCCCCGGACGTGCCGGCCGAGCGCTTCACCGCGATGACCCGCCTGGACCACAACCGCGCGCTCAGCCAGCTCGCGCAGAAGACCGGCGCGTCGGTCGAGGACATCAAGCGCCTCACCATCTGGGGCAACCACTCCGCGACCCAGTACCCGGACATCTTCCACGCGGAGATCGCCGGCAAGAACGCCGCCGAGGTCGTCAACGACGAGGCGTGGCTGGCCGACACCTTCATCCCGACCGTCGCCAAGCGCGGCGCCGCGATCATCGAGGCCCGTGGCGCGTCCTCCGCCGCCTCCGCCGCGAACGCCGCCATCGACCACGTCCACACCTGGGTCAACGGCACCGCCGAGGGCGACTGGGTCTCCATGGGCATCCCGTCGGACGGCTCCTACGGCGTCCCCGAGGGCCTCATCTCGTCCTTCCCCGTCACCTGCAAGGACGGCGCGTACGAGATCGTCCAGGGCCTGGAGATCAACGACTTCTCCCGCGCCCGCATCGACGCCTCCGTGCAGGAGCTCGCCGAGGAGCGCGACGCGGTCCGCGAGCTCGGCCTCATCTGAGCCCGGCGCCTCCCGGCTCCGCGATTCCGGCGCCCCCGGCCCGTACGACCGACCGTACGGGCCGGGGGCGCCGTTTTCCCTTCGGCGGAAGGCTCCGGCCTCCCCTATGCTGTGCCCCCGGCGCCGGCCGAACCGGCCAGTGAACAGGGACAGTTGCGTACCATCGGGGGAGTTTTGGCACAGTCGTCCGTACCCCATCAGCCCGGCCGGCCGCCGGACGTCCCGCCGTCCGGCGACCCCCCGGCCGCCGATCCGCGCCGCGCGCCGGCCGCCAGCGAGGCGACCCGGCTGCTCTGCGCCGGCACGTACCTCGACGAGGGCTTCCGCGACGCGGTCATCGAGGAGCTGTACGTCCACGAGGAGCGGTTCGCCGCCCCCTCCCTCGGCTACGACGCCGCCCGCGTCCTCGCCCACGCGCTGCGCGCCCGCCGCGTCGAACTCGGCTGGGCCGCCTGCGTCCTGGCCCTCTGGATCGTCGCGCTCCCGCTCACCAAGGGGCTGGTCCTCCTCCTCGTCGTCCCCTTCCTGGTGCTCGGCCTCGCCCGCCGGGTCCGCGGCCGGACCGCCGCCGCCCCCGTCCACCGCGTCGTCGCCGCCTTCCTCCTGCGCTGGTACGGGCGGCTCATGCTCCTCCAGTCGGCGCTGCTGCTCCTCCTCCTGGCCCTGGCCACCGAGGAGGCCCGCTGGGAACTCCTCGGCGACCTCTCCGAGGCGGGCGAGATCCTGAACCTCGCCGCCGTCCTGGTGGCGGGCGGACTGCCGGGCATCGGCGCGGCGGAGGTGTGGATCACGCTCGCCGTGCCGTTCCTCGTGGCCTGGGCGGTGGCCGGGCGGCGCGGCCAGTTCGCCCGCGCGCTCACCCAGGAACTCTCCCGGGAACGCTTCCCCGACCTGCGCGCCGACCCGGCCGAACGGGCCGAGGGGGCCCGCTTCCGCCGGCTGCGCGACCGCATCCGGATCGAGCAGCACGCGCGGCTCGTCCTGTACGGGGCCGACGACCCGTTCTGCGGCGCCGGCGAGCCGTACGAGCCCTGGTCGCTCTCCATCGAGCTGCGCCCGCGCCGGGACCTGGACGGCGGGGCGCCCGAACCGCTCGACAACAGCGCCGTCATGCGGCACGTCGTCCCGCTCGTGGAGGCGCTGCGCGTCCCCTCCCCGCACGGCTCGCCGCGGCTCCGGGACGCCGTACGGGACCGGTTGCGCGAACTGGAGATCGACGAGGTCGTCTTCCTGCCCGTCGACGGCCTCCCGGCCCGCACCGCGGCCCCGTACACCCCGGAGGGGTTCGAGGCGCACCGGTCGGGCTCCATCGAGGAGGGCGGCGAGACCCGCCGCCACTTCCTCCGCGTCCGGGTCGGCGGCTGGGGCGAGGAGATCGTCACGACCGTCTTCGTCCGCGTCCACACGCAGGGCGGCATGCTGATGCTGGAGGTCGCCCCGCACGTCCTGCGGCCCGTGAAGCCGCTCTACCGGCACGCCGACCGGATCGCCCACCGCTACCGGCACAACCACCGCTTCGGCAAGGCCGTCTGGGCCCTCGGCCGGACCCCGCGCTCCGCCGGGGACGCCGTGGTCACGCTCTGGCGCGGACTCGTCCACCTCTGGCAGGTGCTCACCGGCGGCCACACCCGCGCGCTGCCCGAGGGGCCGGTGGCCTCGGTCCGCGAACTCGGCTCCGACGACGACGCCTCGCTGTTCCAGGAGATGGACATCAGCCGCTACCTGAAGAGCGTGCAGGACCGGGTCGCGAACGGCGTGACCGCCGCCCTCCGCGAAGCGGGGTACGAGACCGCCGAGTTCGAGCAGAAGATCGTCCACGTCGCCGAGGGCGGCACGTTCATCGAGAACTCCAGGGGCAACGTCACCCTGGGCCACCACAACACCGTCACCAGCAGGACCTTCACCACCGCGACGACCGGAGGCGACCGTGGCTGACCACGACAACTCCCCCCGACCCGGGGGCATCCACGTCACCAACACCGATGGCAACGTCACCATCGGCGACCACAACACCGTCATCAGCACCGTGGCCGGCGGCCGGCCGGCCCGCGACCCCGGCCAGGAGGAGCTGCTCCGCGCCGTCCGCAGGCTCCGCGCCGACCTGGGGGGCGTCGTCCCCTCCGAGGGGACGGCCGCCCTGGACGCCGAACTCTCCGATGTCCAGGACGAGATCGAGGGCACCGGCCGTGCGGACACCGGCCGCCTGACCCGGCTGCGCCGCGCCCTCGCGGACGCCGGGGCCGTCACCGGCGTGCTCGCCTCGGGCGTGGCCGTGACGCAGGCCGTCGCCGCCCTGCTCGGAGGATGAGATGAGCGGCCACGGGGGCGGCGGGGCGGACGGGCTCCGCTGGAACGACGAGACGCAGCGCTGGGAGACGGGGAACGGCCCCGGCGCACCCGTGACCGGGAACGGCCCCGGCGCACCGGCGACCGGGAACGGGGCCGGGAGCGGTGGCGGGTCCGGCCCGGTCGTCCCGCCGCAGCCGCCGCCACCGGAGTACCCGCCCGCGTACGGGCCGGAGTACGGGCCGGAGGGCGGACCGGCGTACGCGCCCGCGTACGGGCCGGAGTACACCCCGGTCCACGGGCCGGGCGCGGACGGCCGGCCGTACGCCCCGGTCCTCCCGCCCCCGCCCTCCCGTCCCCGTCCGCGGGCCGCGCTCGCCGCCGGGGTGGCCGTGGCCGTCCTGGCGGCGGGTTCCGCCGGTACCTGGCTGGTCTGGGGGAGGGACGACGGGAAGCCCCCGGCGGCGGGTCCGCCCGTCTCCGCCACCGCGGCGACGGAGGAGCCTCCGCCCGGTTCGACCGGGGACACGCCGTCGCCCTCCGTCTCCGCCACGTCCACCCCTTCGGACGACGTCCCCCCGCCCGGCTACCGCGCCGTGAAGGACCTCAAGAGCTTCACGATCGCGATCCCCGAGGGCTGGAACCGCACCGAGTCCGACCAGGGCGTCTTCTACAACGCGCCGGACGGCCGGAGCCTGCTCCAGGTCTTCGTCGTCACCGAGCGGGGCCTGACGCCGTACGAGGCCCTGCGCGCGGTCTCCGAGAACAGCAGGACCGCCAAGCCCGGCTACGAGGAGATCGGCCTCGAACGGGTCACCGGCGATCCGGACGCCCCGGCCGACGCCGCCGAGCTGGTGTACGCGTACTCCCGCGAGGGAGGGCGCCGCAAGGTGGTGGACCGGGCGTTCACGGCGGAGGACGGCAACCACTACGCGATCCTGGCCGCCGGCCCGGAGGCGGACTGGCCGAAACAGCGCGAAGTGCTCCGCGTGGCCCTGGACTTCTTCCGGCCGGGCCCGTACTGATCCGGGCCGGGCCCGTACGGCTCCGGCCGGGCCCGGGCCCGTCGGCCCCCTCGCGGGAGCCGGCGGGCCCCCGGGGGCCCTACGCGGAGCGCGGGGCGTAGTGGCCGGGCGCCATCCGTGTGGTGACGCCGATCCGGTTCCAGGCGTTGATGGTGACGACGGCGGCGATGACCCGGGCCAGCTCGGTCTCGTCGAAGTGGGCGGCGGCCCGCGCGTACACCTCGTCGGGGACGAAGCCGTCGGTGAGGACGGTGACGGCCTCGGTCAGGGCGAGCGCCGCCAGCTCCCGGTCGGTGTAGAAGTGCCGCGACTCCTCCCAGGCGGAGAGCTGCACGATCCTCTCCACGCTCTCGCCCTCCGCCAGCGCGTCCTTGCTGTGCATGTCCACGCAGAACGCGCAGTGGTTGATCTGCGAGGCCCGGATCTTGATCAGGTGGTACAGGACGGGGTCGATGTCCTTCGCGGCCGCCGCCTCCAGGCGGGTCATCGCCCGGTAGAAGTCGGGGACCCGCTCGGCGAGGAGGAGCCGGGGCGCGTGCTCGTGGGCGGTTCCGGCCCGCCCGGCCGGCGCGGCAGACTGTCTCGTGGTCGTCATGGTTTCACGGTAGGAGCCGGGTGGCGCAGGGGTATGGTCCATTTCCATGGCGAACGACTGGTCCACTTTCGGGGCCGACCTCCATCTGGAGCTGCGGGGGCCGCGCCTGCGCGCGGGCCTCACGGACGCCCTGCGGGAGGCGGTGCGCGGCGGACGCCTGGAGGCGGGCACCCGGCTGCCGTCCTCCCGCTCGCTCGCCGCCGACCTCGGCATCGCCCGCAACACCGTCGCCGACGCGTACGCGGAGCTGGTCGCCGAGGGCTGGCTGACCGCCCGGCAGGGTTCCGGCACCCGGGTCGCCCACCGCACCGCCCCGCGCGCCCCGGCGCCCCGGTCCCGGACGCGCGCCCCCCGGCCCGCCGCCCCCGCCCACGACCTCAAGGCCGGCACCCCCGACCTCGCCTCCTTCCCCCGCGCCGACTGGCTCAAGGCGTACCGGCGCGCCCTCACCGCCGCCCCCCACGCCGCCTTCGGGTACGGGGACCCGCGCGGCCGGGACGAACTGCGCACCGCGCTCGCCGGATACCTCGCCCGCGCGCGGGGCGTGCACGCCCGGCCCGAACGGATCGTGGTCTGCGCGGGGTTCACGCACGGCCTGTCGCTGCTCGGGCAGGTGCTGCGGGCCCGGGGCGCGCGGGCCGCGGCCGTGGAGTCGTACGGACTCGGGCTCCACGCCGACGCCCTCGGCCGGGCGGGGCTCGGCACCCCCGTCCTGCCCTTCGACGAGGCCGGCACGAGCGTCCGGGAGCCGGCGGACCTCGACGGCTGCGGGGCGGTCCTCATGACGGCGGCCCACCAGTTCCCGCTCGGCGGCGCCCTGCCGCCGGACCGGCGCGCGGCCGTGGTCGACTGGGCGCGCGGAGCGGGCGGCTTCGTCCTGGAGGACGACTACGACGGGGAGTTCCGCTACGACCGGCAGCCGGTGGGCGCCCTCCAGGGCCTCGACCCCGAACGGGTCGTTTACCTTGGGACCGCCAGCAAGTCCCTCGCGCCCGCCCTCCGCCTCGCCTGGATGGTCCTGCCGGAGGGCCTGGTGGACGAGGTGGTGGAGGCGAAGCGGGCCGCCGACCAGGTGTCCGCGGCGCCGGACCAGCTGGCGTTCGCGGAGTTCCTGGGGTCGGGGGCGTACGACCGGCACGTGCGGGCGATGCGGCTGCGCTACCGGCGCCGCCGCGACCAGCTCGTGGCGGCGGTGGCCGCCCGCTCCCCGGAGACCCGGATCGGCGGGATCGCGGCCGGCCTGCACGCCGTCCTCGTCCTCCCGCCGGGCACCGAACGGGAGACCCTGCGCTCCGCCGCCTGGCACGGGCTCGCCGTCCGGGGCCTGGACGACTACCGCCGCCCCGGCGCGTCCCGGGCGGCGGACGGCCTCGTCGTCGGCTACGCCACCCCGTCGGACAGCGCGTGGCCGGGAGCCCTGGAGGCCCTTCTCCGCACGCTCCCCCTCCGCGCCGGGTAGCGGGCGGACCCGGGCCCGGGGCCTGGTCGGAACGGGCGGCCGGGCGGACGCGCGCCGTCCCGGGGGCGCGGAACGGCTCCGGTCGGCGGGGCCGGGAACCACCGGCCTACACTGTGCGGTCGCGAGCGGCGCGAGCGCGCCGGCCGCGAGCGCGAAGGGGAGGGCGTCGGACATGCGGAGGCTGAGGTCGAGCACGGTGGTGCTCGGGGGGATGGGTGTGCTGGCGGCGGCGATCACCTCGTGCGGCAGCGAACCGGACAAGCGGTGCGTGGACCCGGTGACCCGGGAGGAGCTGCCCAACTACCGGTGCGACGGCGGCGGGCGGGGCGACGACGATGACGACGGCGGCACCCGCGGCTCGTACTACTACGGCGGTTCCGTCCGCGACAGGAAGGTCGGCGGCGGCAGCTTCGACAAGACCGCCGTCGACACCGGCGGATTCGGCTGCTCCGGCTCCAGCGGCGGCTGAGGCGGACCCGGCACCGTGGAACGCCACACCATCGAACCCCGCCCCGACTGGCAGCGGACCGTCGAGGAGCAGGGGCTCGTCTACCCGCTGACCCGCCACCCCGACGGCTCGCTGCGCCCGTACTGGGACGAGAGCGCGTACTACTCCTTCTCGCTGCCCGAGGTCGAGGCGCTGGAGGAGACCGTCGAGGAGCTGCACGGGATGTGCCTCGCGGCGGCCGCGCACATCGTCGAGCGGGAACGTTTCGCCGACCTCGGCATCACCGATCCCGCGCTGGCGGCTCTGGTCGCCGAGTCCTGGCGGCGCCGCGCCGAACTGCCCACCATCTACGGCCGGTTCGACCTGCACTACGACGGCACGGGCCCGGCCAGGATGCTGGAGTACAACGCCGACACCCCCACCTCGCTCGTGGAGGCCGCCGGCCCGCAGTGGTTCTGGATGGAGGAGCGGTTCCCCGGCGCCGACCAGTGGAACTCCCTCCACGAACGGCTCGTGGACGCCTGGAGGCGACAGGCCCACCTCCTGCCGCCCGGCCCCGTCCACTTCGCCCACTCGGACGGCGACGAGCTGGGCGAGGACCTGATGACGGTCGCGTACCTGCGCGAGACCGCCCAGCAGGCCGGCCTGGAGACCGAGGCGCTCTCCGTCGAGCGGATCGGCTGGGACCGGCTCTCGCGCCGCTTCGTGGACGACCGGCTCCGCTTCCTCCGCAGCTGCTTCAAGCTCTACCCGTGGGAGTGGCTGACCACCGACCGCTTCGGCCCGCACGTCCTGGACACCCTCGACAACGGCGGCGGCACCGGCACCACCTGCTGGATCGAGCCCGCCTGGAAGATGCTGCTCTCCAACAAGGCGCTCCTCGCGATCCTGTGGGAGCTGTACCCGGGCCACCCCAACCTGCTGCCCTCCTACCTCGACGGCCCGCGCGAACTCGCCGCCACCACGGGCTGGGCCGCCAAACCGCTGCTCGGCCGCGAGGGCGCGGGCGTCACCCTCCACGAGGCCGGCACGGAACCCTTCGTGCGGGACGGGGAGGCGTGCTGCTACCAGGCCCTGGCCCCGCTCCCCGACTTCGACGGCAACCGGGTGGTGCTCGGCGCGTGGGTGGTCCGGGACGAGGCGGCGGGCCTCGGCATCCGCGAGTCGGCCGGGCCCGTCACCGACGAGTACGCCCGCTTCCTGCCGCACGTGATCCTGTGACGGGGCGGGCGGACCGGACCGGCCGCCCCGCCCGCCCCGGGAGCGCGGATCAGGCCGACAGCACCTCCCGCAGCTGTTCGAGACCCCAGTCCAGGTCCTCCTTCGAGACGACCAGCGGCGGGGCGATCCGGATCGTGGAGCCGTGGGTGTCCTTCACCAGGACCCCGCGCTCCAGCAGCCGCTCCGAGATCTCCCGGCCCGTCCCCCGCGCCGGGTCGACGTCCACCCCGGCCCACAGCCCGCGCCCGCGCACCGCCCGCACCGCGCCGCCGCCCACGAGCAGCCCCAGCTCGGCGTGGAGGTGCTCGCCGAGCACCGCCGCCCGCTCCTGGTACTCGCCCGTCCGCAGCATCGCGATCACCTCCAGGGCCACCGCGCAGGCCAGCGGGTTCCCGCCGAAGGTCGAACCGTGCTCGCCCGGCCGGAAGACCCCGAGCACGTCGCGGTCCGCGACCACCGCCGACACCGGCACCACCCCGCCCCCCAGCGCCTTCCCGAGCAGGTACACGTCCGGGACCACCCCCTCGTGCTCGCACGCGAACGTCCTCCCCGTGCGGCCGAGGCCCGACTGGATCTCGTCCGCCACGAACAGCACGTTCCGCCGGCGCGTCAGCTCCCGCACCCCCGGCAGGTAGCCGGCCGGGGGGACCAGGACCCCCGCCTCGCCCTGGATCGGTTCGAGGAGCACCGCCACCGTGTTCTCGGTGACCGCCGCCTCCATGGCCGTCAGGTCCCCGTACGGCACGATCTCGAACCCCGGCGTGTACGGCCCGTAGTGGTCCCGCGCCTCGTGGTCCGTGGAGAAGCTCACGATCGTCGTCGTCCGGCCGTGGAAGTTGTTCGCCGCCACCACGATCTTCGCGTGCCCGTCCGGCACGCCCTTCACCTCGTACCCCCACTTCCGGGCCGTCTTCACCGCCGTCTCCACCGCCTCCGCGCCGGTGTTCATCGGCAGCACCGCCTCCTTGCCGCACAGCTCCGCGAGCCGCGCGCAGAAGTCGGCGAACCGGTCGTGGTGGAAGGCGCGCGAGGTCAGCGTCACCCGCTCCAGCTGGGCCTTCGCCGCGCCGATCAGACGCCGGTTGCCGTGCCCGAAGTTGAGCGCCGAGTACCCGGCGAGCAGGTCGAGGTACCGGCGGCCCTCGACGTCGGTCATCCAGGCGCCGTCCGCCGAGGCGACGACGACCGGAAGGGGGTGGTAGTTGTGGGCGCTGTGCGCCTCCGCCGAAGCGATCGCGTCTGCTGTCCTCGACACGGGGTCTCCGTTCGTCCTGCGGCCCGGGGCGGGTGTGGCCCCTTTTTCTATCGTCGGTCGGATGCCGGACGCGGAAACCTCGGCCGCGGCGCGCCCGCTACTCTGTCGGCACGCGCGGCGACTGGCGCACGGGGAAGCGACCCCGGGGGAGCCGCGCGCGGCAGACCGCACGAGACGCCGCCCGCCCGGGCGTCCCGGGACCGACGTCCCGGCGGCGCCGCGCCCCGGGACCCCGCACACGCCCGGAGGACGCCACCGTGACCGTCACCACCAGCGAAACCGCCACCGCCGCCCGCCCCGCGCCCGCCGCAGCCGGAACCGCCGCCCACCCCGCGCTCGCCGCCGCCGACCCCGAACTCGCCGCCCTCGTCGGCGCCGAGGAGGAGCTCCAGGCCGAGACCCTGCGCCTCATCCCCAGCGAGAACTACGTCTCCGCCGCCGTCCTCGAAGCCTCAGGCACCGTCCTCCAGAACAAGTACAGCGAGGGCTACCCCGGCCGCCGCTACTACGAGGGCCAGCAGAACATCGACAGGATCGAGGCCCTGGCCGTCGAACGCGCCAAGGCCCTCTTCGGCGTCGAACACGCCAACGTCCAGCCCTACTCGGGCTCCCCCGCCAACCTCGCCGTGTACCTCGCCTTCGCCGAGCCCGGCGACACCGTCATGGGCATGGCCCTGCCCATGGGCGGCCACCTCACCCACGGCTGGGGCGTCTCCGCGACCGGCTCGTGGTTCCGGGGCGTCCAGTACGGCGTACGCCGCGACAACGGGCTCGTCGACCTCGACGAGGTCCGCGAGACCGCCCTCAGGGAGCGCCCGAAGGTGATCTTCTGCGGCGGCACCGCGCTGCCCCGCACCGTCGACTTCGCCGCCTTCGGCGAGATCGCCCGCGAGGCCGGCGCCGTGCTCGTCGCCGACATCGCCCACGTCGCGGGCCTGATCGCGGGCGGTGCCCACCCCTCCCCGGCCGGACACGCGGACGTGATCTCCACGACCACCCACAAGACCCTGCGCGGCCCGCGCGGCGCCATGCTCCTGTCCCGCGAGGAGCACGCGAGGGCCCTCGACCGGGCCGTCTTCCCCGGCCTCCAGGGCGGCCCCCACAACCAGACCACCGCCGCCGTCGCCGTCGCCCTGCGCGAGGCCGCCCTGCCCTCCTTCCGCACCTACGCCCACGCCGTCGTCGCCAACGCGAAGGCCCTCGCCGACGCCCTCCTCGCCCGCGGTTTCGACCTGGTCTCCGGCGGCACCGACACCCACCTGATCCTGATGGACCTCACCTCCAGGGGCGTCCCGGGCAAGACCGCCGCGAAGGCCCTCGACCGGGCGGGCGTCGTCGTCAACCACAACACCGTCCCCCACGACCCCCGGAAGCCCTTCGACCCCTCCGGCCTCCGCATCGGCACCCCCGCCCTCACCTCCCGCGGCCTCGGCACGGAGCACATGGACCGGGTCGCGGACTGGATCGACCGGGGCGTCGCGGCGGCCCGCCGGGGCGACGAGGAGGCCCTCGCCGCGATCCGCCGCGAGGTCGCCGACCTGATGGCCGCCTTCCCGGCCCCGGGCCTCCCGGTCTGACCCCCCGGCGGGACCGGGCGGGGGCGCCGCGCGCCGCGCCCCCCCCCGGCCCCGCCCCCGCTCCCGCCCCGCCCGGGACACCGGCAGTCCGGGGCACCCTCCGTACCTGAGAGAATGATGTGCATGGCCTTTGACAGCCCGCCCGTCGCCCACCACCACCCCCAGGGGAATGGCTCCGCCATGCAGCATCGTCCGCGCGTGCTCTCCGGAATCCAGCCCACCGCAGGCTCGTTCCACCTCGGCAACTACCTCGGCGCCGTGCGCCAGTGGGTCGCCCTGCAGGAGACGCACGACGCCTTCTACATGGTCGTCGACCTCCACGCGATCACGGTCCCGCAGGACCCCGCCGAGCTGCGCGCCAACACCCGGCTCGCCGCCGCCCAGCTCCTCGCCGCCGGCCTCGACCCGGAGCGCTGCACCCTCTTCGTCCAGAGCCACGTGCCCGAGCACGCCCAGCTCGGCTGGGTCATGAACTGCCTCACCGGCTTCGGCGAGGCGTCCCGCATGACCCAGTTCAAGGACAAGTCCGCCAAGCAGGGCGCCGACCGCGCCACCGTCGGCCTCTTCACGTACCCGGTGCTCCAGGTCGCGGACATCCTGCTCTACCAGGCGAACGAGGTCCCGGTCGGCGAGGACCAGCGCCAGCACATCGAGCTGACCCGCGACCTCGCGGAGCGGTTCAACGGGCGCTTCGGCGACACCTTCACGATCCCCTCGCCGTACATCCTGAAGGAGACGGCGAAGATCTACGACCTCCAGGACCCCTCGGTCAAGATGAGCAAGTCGGCCTCCACGCCGAAGGGCCTCATCAACCTCCTGGACGAGCCGAAGGCCACCGCGAAGAAGGTGAAGAGCGCCGTCACCGACACCGACACGGTGATCCGCTTCGACCCGGAGAACAAGGCCGGCGTCTCCAACCTCCTCACCATCATGTCCACCCTCACCGGGACGGCCGTCGCCGACCTGGAGAAGAGCTACGAGGGCAAGATGTACGGCGCGCTGAAGACGGACCTCGCCGAGGTGATGGTGGACTTCGTCACGCCGTTCCGGACCCGCACCCAGGAATACCTGGACGACCCGGAGACGCTGGACTCGGTCCTGGCCAAGGGCGCGGAGAAGGCCCGCGCGGTCGCCGCCGAGACGCTCGCGCAGACGTACGAGCGCATCGGCTTCCTGCCCGCCAAGCACTGAGTCCGGGGACGCTGGCCACGAAGGCGGTGCAGGCCGCACACTGGCGGCTGCACCACCGCACACGAGTCGCCCCGGGGCGACGGACGACGGAGGAGAACGACGTGGGGACCGTAACGCTCGGCGTTTCGATCGCGGTCCCGGAGCCCTACGGCAGCCTGCTCCAGGAGCGGCGCGCCGGCTTCGGGGACCGGGCGGCGCACGGCATCCCCACCCACGTCACCCTCGTCCCGCCGACCGAGGTCCCGGGGGAGCGGCTGCCGGAGATCGAGGCGCACCTCGCGCGCGTCGCCGCGGGCTACCAGCCCTTCCCGGTCCGCCTGAGGGGCACCGGGACCTTCCGGCCGCTCTCCCCGGTGGTCTACGTGAAGCTGGAGGAGGGCGTCGCCCCCTGCGACCGGCTCCAGCAGCGGATCAGGGACGAGTCGGGGCCGCTCGTGCGCGAGCTCCAGTTCCCGTACCACCCGCACGTCACCGTGGCGCACGGCATCTCCGAGGAGGGGATGGACCGGGCGTTCGAGGAGCTGGCCGGGTACGAGGCGGCCTGGACCTGCCGCTCCTTCGCGCTGTACGAGCAGGGCGCGGACGGGGTGTGGCGGAAGCTGTACGACTACGAGTTCGGCAGCGGCCACTCGATCCGCGCCGTCCCGGCGCAGGGCGGCAGCCCGGTGGACGCCCCGACGACGACACCGGCGGCCGGCTGAGCGTCCCCGCCCCCCCCGGGGGGGGCGCCCCCCACAGGGGCCCCGTGAGGGAAGCCCTCCTCACACCGGCAGCCGCCGGAACAGCGGTCTCGGGACGTGCCGGACCGCCGCCATCACCGGCCGCAGCACCCCCGGCACCCACACCGTCTCCGCGCGCCGCCGCAGCCCCCGCTCGATCGCCGTCGCGACCTCCTCCGGAGTGCTCGCGAACGGCTCCCCGGGACGCCCGCCCGCCCTCCCCGGCCGGACGGGACCGGGCCGCACCACCATCACGTGCACCCCGGTGCCGTGCAGCGCGTCCCCGAGGCCCTGGGCGAAGGCGTCGAGTCCCGCCTTCGAGGAGCCGTAGATGAAGTCGGCGCGCCGGGCCCGCTCGGCCGCCACCGAGGAGAGCACCACGAGCGAGCCGTGCCCCTGCGCCTGGAGCGCGCCCGCGCACACCAGGCCCGCCGAGACGGCGCCGGTGTAGTTGGTCCCGGCGACCCGGACGGCGGCGGCCGGGTCGGTCTCGTCGCGGGCCTGGTCGCCCGGGACGCCGAAGGCGAGGAGCACCATGTCGACGGGCCCCTCGGCGAAGACCCCGCCGAGCCGTTCCCCGTGCGACGCGGGGTCGAGCGCGTCGAAGGGGACCGTGCGCACCTCGGCGCCGAGCGCGCGCAGCGAGCCGGCGGCGGCCGTGAGCGCGGGGGAGGGGCGGCCGGCCAGCCGGACCGTACGGGTGCGCCGGGCGATCAGCCGGCGGGCGGTGGCGAGCCCGATCCCGGAGGTGCCGCCGAGGACGAGCAGGGACTGCGGCGCGCGGAAGACGTCCTGCACGGTGAACTCCTCCTGGGGTCCGGGACGGCGGGAAGGGCCCGGACGGAACGGCCCCGGCCGGTGACCGCCGCGCGGTCGCCGCCCCGGGCACGGGTCCCGACGGCCATGAAGGCGACCGTATATCCGCTGGTGCGGCTTATGTCGGTATTGCCGGGCGGTTCGGCGAAACGGGTGATGAACCGATCGAAGGACCATCGGAAGACAATCCCCGCCCCCTCGCCATGTCGGTCGCGCATACACGGACCGGAGCGGGGGATTCTCGTACTCCGGTCAACCCGCGGCGCACGGATCGAGGGGAACACGCACGACATGGACTGGCTGACCACGCTCCCCGTCATCGGCCCCTGGGTCGCCCGCCTCATGCGCACCCACGCCTGGCGCTCCTACGAGACCCTCGACAGGGCCCACTGGACCCGGCTCGCGGCCGCCCTCACCTTCCTCTCCTTCCTCGCCCTCTTCCCGCTCATCACCGTCGGCGCCGCGATCGGGGCCGCGCTCCTGAGCGACGGACAGCTCGACCGGATCGAGGAGAAGCTCGGCGAGCAGGTGCCCGGCATCTCCGACCAGCTCGACATCGGCGGGCTGGTCGCCAACGCGGGCACCGTCGGGGTCGTCGCCGGCGCCGTCCTCCTCTTCACCGGCATCAGCTGGATCGGCTCCATGCGGGAGTGCCTGCGCGCGGTGTGGGGCCTCGACGACGTCGAGGGCAACCCGATCGTGCTCAAGGGGAAGGACGCCGTCGTCCTCGTCGGGCTCGGCGGCGTCGCCCTCGGTTCGTTCGCCGCTTCCTGGCTCGGCTCCACCGCGATCGGCTGGAGCGCCGAGCGGCTCGGCATCTCCGAGGGCGGGGCGGGCGGCGTCCTCCTCCAGACCGCCGCCGTCCTCGTCGCCGCCGTCGCCGACTTCCTGATCCTGCTCTACGTCCTGACGCTGCTGCCCGGCGTGGAACCGCCCCGCAAGGCGCTCGTGGTGGCCGGGCTCATGGGGGCGGTCGGCTTCGAACTGCTCAAGCTGCTGCTCGGCGGGTACATGAGGGGGGTCGCGGCGAAGTCGATGTACGGGGCCTTCGGCGTCCCGGTCGCCCTGATGGTGTGGATCAACCTGACGGCGAAGCTGCTGCTGTTCTGCGCCGCCTGGACGGCCACGGGAACGCCCCGGAAGGACGGGGAGCCCGACCGGACCGACGACCCGGACCGAGCCGACCGACCCGACCGTTCCGGCCGACCCGGCCCTCCGGACCCGGACTCCCCGGACGGCGGGGGAGGCGTCCCGCTCGCGAAGTCCCCGGACGGGGAAGGGGACGCGCGCCCGCCGGGGCCTCCGGGACGGACGGGCGGCTCCCACCTGGCGCGGGCGCCGGGCCGGAGGCCCTCAGGCCCGGGGGGCGCCTTCCTCGCGACGCTCCTGGGCCGTTCGGGGCCCTCCGGCCCCCTGTGGTTCTGACCGGCCAGGGGACCTTCCGCCCCCCGCGGTCCCGGTCGGCCCGGGAGCCCTCCCGGCGTGGACCCGGCCGTTCCGGCGGTCCTCCGCCTACGAGGTCTTCCGGTCGTCCGGGGAGTCCCCGTCCGCCGGAACGCCCGCGTCCCCGGCGCGGCGGCGGAGCGCCCCCGACGCGGCCGACGGCCAGCGGCGGTTGACCAGGAAGACGCCGCTCGCCAGGAGGACGACGGCCCCGCCCGTCACGGCCAGCGCGATCCCGATCCCGCCGGATCCGCCGGCGATGGTCGCGTGGGCGGCCTCCGGCGCGGTGCCCTTGCCGGAGGCCGGATCCGACGCGGCGGAGGGACCGGTCGTCGCCGTGCGGACCGAGCGCGGCGGCACCAGCTCGCCCACCGGCTCCACCTTCCCAATCGCCGCGAAGCCCCAGTCGAACAGCCGGGCGGTCTCCCGGTAGACGGCGTGCTGCTCCTTCGAGGAGGGGTTCATCACGGTGACGAGCAGGACCTTGCCGTTCCGCTCCGCGACCCCGGTGAAGGTGGCGCCCGCGTGCGTGGTGTTGCCGTTCTTCACCCCCGCGACCCCCTGGTACGGGGGGACGCCGAAGTCGCCCGTGAGCAGCCGGTTGGTGTTCTGGATCTCGAAGGTCTCGCGCTTCTTCTCGCCCGGCTTCTGTATGCCGGGGAAGGCGGCGCGGGGCGTGGCGGCGTACTCGCGGAAGTCCGGCTTCGTCATGCCGTTGCGGGCGATGAGCGTGAGGTCGTACGCGGAGGAGACCTGGCCCGGGGCGTCGTAGCCGTCCGGGGTGACCACGTGGGTGTCGAGCGCCTGGAGCTCGACCGCGTGGTCGTTCATCTCCTTCACGGTCTGGGCGAGGCCCTTGTTCATGTTCGTCAGGACGTGCACGGCGTCGTTGCCGGAACGGAGGAAGACGCCGAGCCACAGGTCGTGGACGCTGTAGGTCTGCTTCTCCTTGACGCCGACCAGACTGGAACCCTCCCCGAGTCCCGTCAGGTCCTGGACGGTGACCAGGTGCTTCTCCTTCTTGTCGAACTTCGGGAGGAGGGTGTCGGCGAAGAGCATCTTGAGGGTGGACGCCGGGGCGAGCGGCCAGTGCGCGTTGTGTGCGGCCAGGACCTTCCCGCTCTCCGCGTCCGCGACGATCCAGGAGCGGGCCGACAGCTCCTTCGGCAGCACGGGGACGCCGGGTGCGAGCCGCACCTGCGTGCCCGGCATGCCGAGCAGGGCGCCGCCGACCCTGGACATGGAGGCGGGGGGCCTGGGCTGCTTGTCCTGGGAGTCCTTGCCGTCGGCGTGGGCCGCGGGCGCGGCGAGGACGAGCGGGAGGAACACGGCGGCGGCGGCGACCGCCCGGGCGGTCATCTTGGAAGCGGACACACTCGTGAAATTACAGGCACGGAACAGATATCCGAACCCGGGTGGTCCGTTCGATCCGCTCCGTCCACCCGGACGCGGGGCGCGCGGGGCCGGTGGTGATACTGGGGGTATGAAGCTCAGCCGTCGCGTCTCCTGGTTCCTGCTCGCGTTCGGGGTGTGGAGCTGGCTCATCTGGGTCACTTTCGTCAAGAACCTGTGGAAGGACGGGAGCGGTCTCGCCTTCGACGACGCGGGCGACCCGACGGCCTACTTCTGGGTGCATCTGATGCTCGCCGTCACGTCCTTTGTTCTGGGGACGGTCATCGGCGTCCTCGGGTTGCGCGGGGTGCGCGCCGCGCGCCGCGCGGACGTCTAGAAGAGACGTCGGGAAGAAGGGGTACCGGGACGTGATCGTCCTCCTGCTGGTCGTGGTCCTCGCGCTGCTCGGCGCCGTCCACGGATACGTGTGGCGGCGCCTGGTGCGCGACGTGACGTCCCCCGGCGGCCTGCCGCGCCGCCTGGGCACCGCCGCCGCCGTGGTCCTGCCGCTGCTCTCGCTCGCGGCCCTGGTCTCCTCCCGGGCGGGCGTGCCCTTCCGGCTCCAGCAGGTGTTCGCCTGGCCCGGCTTCCTGTGGCTCGCCGTGCTGCTGTACCTGGTCCTGGCCCTGGTGGCGGGCGAGGCCGTCCGCCCCGTCCTGCGCGCCTGGCTCGCCCGCCGCGCGAGCGCGACGGCCCCGGCCGCCCCCGTCCCCGTGCCGGCGCCGGTCGCCGCGGAACCGGCGGGAGTCCCCGCCGGGCCCGCCGCCGGAGCCCCCGCCGGGCCCGCGGCCCCCGCCGACGCCCCTCCGGAGCCCTCCGCCGGGCCTCCCGCCACCGCCCCGGCCACCGCGTCCGCCGACGTCTCCCGCCGTCTCTTCGTCTCGCGCGCCGTCGGCGGCGCGGCCGCCGCCGTCGCCCTCGGGACCGTGGGGTACGGCACGTACGGCGTCCTGCGCGGCCCCCGGGTCAAGCGGGTCACCGTGCCGCTCGCCAAGGTGCCGCGCGCCGCGCACGGCTACCGGATCGCCGTCGTCTCCGACGTCCACCTGGGGCCGATCCTGGGCCGCGCCCACACCCGGCGCATCGTGGACGCGGTCAACGCCACGCAGCCCGATCTGATCGCGGTCGTCGGCGACCTCGTGGACGGCACCGTGGCGGACCTCGGCTCCGCCGCCGAACCGCTCGCCCGGCTCCGCGCCCGCCACGGCTCCTTCTTCGTCACCGGCAACCACGAGTACTTCTCGGGCGCCGACGCCTGGGTCGACCACGTACGGGAACTCGGTCTGCGTCCGCTGCGCAACGAGCGCGTGGAGATCGCGGCCGGCTTCGACCTCGCGGGCGTGGACGACGTGGCGGGCGAGAAGGAGGGCGGGGGTCCCGACTTCGGGCGCGCCCTGGGCGACCGCGACCGGAACCGCGCCGCCGTCCTCCTCGCGCACCAGCCGATCGTGATCCACGACGCCGTGCGCCACGGCGTGGACCTCCAGCTCTCCGGCCACACCCACGGCGGCCAGCTCTGGCCCGGCGGCATGATCGCCGAACTCGCCAACCCGACCGTCGCGGGGCTCGAACGGTACGGCGACACCCAGCTGTACGTGTCGCGGGGCGCGGGCGCCTGGGGACCCCCCGTCCGGGTCGGCGCGCCCTCCGACATCACCCTCGTCGAAATCGCCTCGAAACAGGCATGATCCGGCATTGTCACTCACCGCACCGAGAGCGATACGTGCTGCTCATCGACTTAAAGTCTCATATCCCGGACATATACCTGTGATATGAAATTTTTCTCTTCCGCTTGCGAAAACGGTGTGATGGGATGACGCCATCGCGACGGTTTTCGGGGGATGTCGTCGCAACTGGGGTGGTACCAAAAAAAGGAAGCACGGCAATGCGGTCGACGGTCCGTCTGCGGATCCTCATCACTTGTGGAGTACTGGTGGCGGCCGGAGTGGGGGGCTGGCAACTCCTGCCCTCCAACGGCGTCAAGGCGGATCCGATCACCGTCGGCACCACCGACGAGGTCACTTCACTCGACCCGGCCGGCGCGTACGACGCCGGTTCCTGGGCCATGTACAGCAACATCTACCAGTCGTTGCTGACGTTCAAGCCGGGCTTCACCACGCCGGTTCCGGACGCCGCCGAGAGCTGCAGGTTCGTGGGCACCGCGCTCACCACGTACGAGTGCACGCTCCGCGACGACCTGACGTTCTCCAGCGGGCGCAAGATCACCGCCGAGGACGTCAAGTACTCCTTCGACCGGATGATGCGGATCAAGACGGACGTCGGTCCGCAGCCGCTGTTCCCGATGCTGAAGAGCGTCGACGCCGCGGGCCGCGTCGTCACCTTCCACCTGAGCGGCAAGGACGTCACCTTCCCGCTGAAGCTGGCCACCGGCGCCGGCTCGATCGTGGACCGCGAGCAGTACCCGGACAAGAAGCTGCGCGAGGGCGGCACGGCCGAGGGATCGGGGCCGTACGTCCTCAAGGAGTACAAGCCGGGCGAGTCCGCCCTCCTGGAGCCCAACCCGAGGTACAAGGGCGCCGTCACCAAGACCGGCCGGCCGGTCCTCGTGAAGTACTACGCCAAGTCCGAGGACCTCGCCAACGCCTGGAAGGCGAAGCAGGTCGCGGTGACGCACCGCGAGCTGCCGCCGGCCTTCCTCTCCACCCTGGAGAGCACGGACAGCGTCCGGGTCACCGAGGCGGAGAGCGCCGAGATCCGCAACATCAACTTCAACGTCCGGCCCGGCTCGCCCATGGCGGACAAGGCCGTGCGGCAGGCCGTCGCGGCGGTCATCGACCGCCCGGCGATCACCACCGGGGCCTACAAGGGCACGGTCGAGCCGCTGTACTCCCTCATCCCGCAGGGCTTCGTCGGCCACAGCACCGCGTTCTACGACCTCTACCCGGAGCCGAGCGCGAAGAAGGCGAAGCAGATCCTGAAGGACGCCGGGGTCAAGACGCCGGTGAAGTTCACCTTCGGCTTCCGCAAGGGCGACACCTACGCCACCGAGACCACCGAGATCAAGCGGCAGCTGGAGGAGACCGGCCTCTTCCAGATCGAGACCGTCGAGGTCAAGTGGGAGGACTTCCAGAAGCAGTACGCGAAGGGCACCTTCGACGTCTACACCGTCGGCTGGCTCCCCGACTTCCCCGACTCCGACAGCTTCACCGCGCCGCTCGTCGGCACCGACAACACCCTGCACAACGGGTACTCGAACAAGAAGATCGACACGCTGATCACCTCCACGCAGCAGTTCAGCGACCGCTCCCGGGCCACCACCGACTTCAGGACGATCCAGAGCGAGGTCGCGGCCGAGGTCCCGCTCGTGCCGCTGTGGCAGAAGAAGGACTACGTCCTCGCCACGGACGCGGTCGCCGGCTCCCAGTACCTGACGGACGGCACCGGCATCTGGCGCCTGTGGGAACTCAGCTGGATCTGAGGCCCGGCGCGGAGGGCTTCGGCGCGGGGGCGGGACCCGGAGGAATCCGGGTCCCGCCCCCGTCCGCGTTCCCGTCCCCTTCCGCCCTCCCGTCCCCGCCCCCGTTCACGGCCGCTTCGCGGTGGCCCGGCCGGGCCTGCCCGAGGCCGCCATGCCCGCCGCCGTCGGCATGAAGTCGGCCAGCAGCTCGTGCGTCTCCTTGACCAGCGGGCGCAGGACGCGGAAGCGGGAGAGCGAGATCGCGCGGGCGGTGACCGGTGCCAGCCGCTCCACGAGCCGCCGGCTGTTGGCGGCCCCCTCCGAGCGGTCGTACACCCAGAACAGCACCAGGCCCATCTGCTGGAGCCACAGCAACCGGGGCAGGGCCTCGGACAGTTCGGGGTCGACCTTCACCGAGGCGCCGGAGATGACGCGCCGGTGCACCTCGATCACCGCCTCGCGCGGGCCCTCCGACTCGGGCGAGAACGGGCTGAGCGGACTGTCCGGGTCGGCGGCGTTCTTGAAGAACTGGGCCGCGAACTCGTGGTACGGCTCCGCGATGTCGAGCCAGCTGAGGAGGACGCCCCGGATGCGGGCCGCGAGGTCCTTCTCGTCGCCCGCCAGGACGGTTTCGACGGCGGCCCGGTGCTCCTCGGCGATCCGGTCGTAGAAGCCCTGGACCAGGTGCTCCTTGGACGAGAAGTAGTAGTAGGCGTTGCCGACGGAGACCCCGGCCTCCTGGGCGACGGCCCGCATCGTCGTCTTGTCGTAGCCGCGCTCCCTGAACAGCCGGAGCGCGGTTTCGAGGATGAGCGTGCGGGTCTGCTCGCTCTTGGGGGCCTTCTTCTCTTCTTTCGCGTCCTTCACGGCGCCGAGCCTAACCGGGCGGACCGGGACGTCGGCGCCGTCCGGCCCCGCCGTCCCTGTCACCGGGTGAACCTCCGCACCCCCGGCACCAGCGCCGTCCCCAGGCAGCAGCCGCCCACCGCCACCGCGGCGGCGGTCAGCGGCACCCCGGGGCCCCAGGCGGAGGCGGCGAGCGGGGCCAGGGCGTAGCCGAGGGGCATCGCGCCCAGCGAGAGCAGCCAGTCGTACGAGGTGACGCGGGCCAGCGCGTGGGCGGGCACCGCGCGCTGGACGGCGGTCTCCCAGACGGGGGAGAGGAAGCCGAGCCCCGCCTGCGCGAACCCGTACGCCGCGATCGTCACCGGCGCGGGCGCGTCGGCGGCCAGCAGGGCCAGCGGCAGCGCGTACGTGGCGAGCCCGAGGTTGGCCGCCAGGACCGGGCGCCGGGGTCGGGCCCGGTCCGCGAGCAGCGCGCCGAGGAGGAAGCCGACGGCACCGGTCTGGAGGAGGGCGACCCAGGCGGCCGCCCCGCCGAGGCGCTGCACGGCCAGGGCGGGTCCGAGGGTCATCAGGACGGCGGCGGCGCCGTTCCAGGCGCTGTGGCCGATCAGGCTGGTCCAGTACCAGTCCCGGGAGCGGACCTCGCGCCACCCCTCCACGAGGTCGGCGCGCAGCGAGCGGCGGGGGAGCGGCACCCGCTTCGTCCGTACGGCGGTCAGGAGCAGGGCGGCGGCGCCGAAGGTGGCCGCGTCCAGGACGAACACCCAGCCCGCGCCCGCGGTCAGCACCAGCGTGCCCGCGAGCGCCGGACCCGCGAGGCGGGTGGCGCTCTGGGCGACGCCCATGGCCGCGTTGGCCCGGTGCAGCGCCTCCGCCGGCACGGTGCCCTTCACCAGGGGCGCCCCGGTCGGCACGGCGAAGGCGCCGGCGGCCCCGCCGAGGGCCTCCGCGACCGCCAGCACGGCCAGGCTCGGGGCGCCGCCGAGGAGCTGGACGCCGACGAGGAGCTGGGTGGCGCAGCGCACGAGGTCGGTGGTGAGCGCGACCGTCCGCGCGTCGAAGCGGTCGCCGACGACTCCGCCCACCGGCAGCAGGAGCAGTTTGGGGACCATGGCGCAGCCGAGCACCAGGGCGAGTGCCGAGGTGGAGCCGGTGGCCTCCAGGACGGCGAGGGCGAGGGCGGCGGGTATGGCGGCGTCGCCCAGGAGCGAGAGGGCCCGGCCGGTGAACAGGAGCCGGAAGGAGCGGGTGCGCAGGGGGTGGGGGACGGGGGCCGGGACGGCGGGCGCGGCGGACATGGCCCGAAGGGTATTTCCGTACCGAATGATTCGTCAACGAAATATTTGACGCCGAAGTACCTTGGGGGAGTGGCGCGCACCGCCCCGACGTACGATCTGACCATGGACCCGACCGAAGAGGCCGGCCCCGCGGACGCGGCCCCCGCCCCCTCCGGGCGGAGCGACTGGACCGACGCGCACGTGGCCCGCTGGCAGCCCGTCCTGCCTGGCCTCGACCCCGTGGTCGAGGGCGCCGTCACCCGGATGAAGAAGCTCTCCGTCCACCTGCGCCGGGTCAGGGAGCAGTCGCTCGTCGACTTCGACCTGGAGCGCCACGAGTTCGACACGCTCCACAAGCTGGCCGGCCGCGGCGGCAGCGCCGCCCCCTCCGAACTGGCGCAGGACCTCGACCTGGCCCCCGCCTCCGTCTCCGGGCGCCTCGACGCCCTGGAGCGGCGCGGCTTCGTCCGCCGCGTCCGGTCGACCGCCGACCGGCGCCGGGTCGTCGTCGAGCTCACCGGCCCCGGCCGCGAGACCTGGCTCGGCGCCATGGACGTCCTCGGCCACGAGGAGGAGCGGCTCCTCGGCGTCCTCGGCCCCGCCGAACGCGTCCTGCTCAACGACATGCTGCGGCGGATCATGGTCGCCGCGGAGGCGGGGGAGAACCCGGAGCCCCCGCCGGAGAACCCGGCGCCCCGGCACGGCTGACCCGCGCCGCCCGGGGTCGGGCCCAGGGCCGTCACCGGCCCCGGGGCGTCACACGCTCAGCGTGCGCGCGTAGTTGATCTGGCCCATCACCTGGTGGAAGGTGTCCGGGGTCGTCGCCGGGACCATCGTCACGTGGTGGCGTCCCCCGCTGGTCACCATGATCTGGACGAAGCCCGTCGTCTGCTTCTCCTTCATCAGGAGGAACAGCAGACCCACCAGGCAGAACAGCGCGAAGACGATCGCGAGCACGACAGCGACCGTCGGGATCTTCTCCTCGACCCGCGACATGTCCGTCGCGTTCCACACCGCGCCCTTCAGGGGCATCGTGCCGGCCGGCGTGATGATGTGGTCCCCCACGACGGTGATGTCACCGAGCGCGAGCAGCGGCACGGCCCCGGCCGCACCCGGCGGGAACGGCGCGAAGTGCGGCGGCACGGGCACGCCCCCGGCCAGGGTCGGCTGGTAGGACGGCCCGGTCTGCGGGTAGGACGGCCCGGTCTGCGGGTAGCCGTACCCCGGAACCGCGCCCTGCGGGTAGCCGTACCCCGGAGCCCCGGGCGCGCCCCCCTGCCCCGGCCCCCACGTGTACTCACCGTCCGCATAAGGGTTCGGCTCGCTCATCAGTCCCCGCTCTCCACGACGTCACCTGCGAAAGGAAAAGCCCGCTCCCGCACGCCGCAGCGTACAGAAGCGGGCATCCCACCGCGTCCGGGCTCAGAAACGACGCGTGATCAGCGCGCGCTTCACTTCCTGGATCGCCTTCGTGACCTCGATGCCGCGCGGGCAGGCGTCCGTGCAGTTGAACGTCGTGCGGCAGCGCCACACGCCGTCCTTGTCGTTCAGGATCTCCAGGCGCTGCTCGCCCGCCTCGTCGCGCGAGTCGAAGATGAAGCGGTGCGCGTTGACGATCGCGGCCGGACCGAAGTACTGGCCGTCGTTCCAGAAGACCGGGCAGGACGACGTGCACGCGGCGCACAGGATGCACTTGGTGGTGTCGTCGAAGCGCTCGCGGTCCTCGGCGGACTGCAGGCGCTCACGGGTCGGCTCGTTCCCCTTGGTGACCAGGAACGGCATGACGTCCCGGTACGCCTGGAAGAACGGCTCCATGTCCACGACCAGGTCCTTCAGGACCGTCAGGCCCTTGATGGCCTCGACCGTGATCGGCTTCTCGGGGTTGATGTCCTTGATCAGCGTCTTGCAGGCGAGCCTGTTCTTGCCGTTGATCCGCATCGCGTCCGAGCCGCAGATGCCGTGGGCGCACGAGCGGCGGAAGGTCAGGGTGCCGTCGATGTCCCACTTGATCTTGTGGAGGGCGTCGAGCACGCGCTCCTTGGGATCGATCTCGATCCGGAAGTCCTCCCAGACCGCCGCGTCCGAGATCTCGGGGTTGAAGCGGCGGATCCGCATCGTGACCGTGATGTACGGCGAGGCGGCGGAGTCCTTCTCCACCTTGTCCAGTACGGGGGTAGCCATCAGTACTTACGCTCCATCGGCTGGTAGCGGGTCTGGACGACCGGCTTGTAGTCGAGACGCACGGTCTCGGTGCCGTCCTCGCCGACCTCGCGGTACGCCATCGTGTGGCGCATGAAGTTGACGTCGTCGCGGTTGGGGTAGTCCTCGCGGTAGTGACCGCCGCGGGACTCCTTGCGCGCCAGGGCCGAGACGGCCATGACCTCGGCCAGGTCGAGCAGGTTGCCCAGCTCGATGGCCTCCAGGAGGTCGGTGTTGAAGCGCTTGCCCTTGTCCTGGACGGACACGTTCCGGTAGCGCTCGCGCAGCTCGGCGATCTTCTCGACGGCCGTCTTGATGGTCTGCTCCGTGCGGAACACCATCACGTTGGCGTCCATCGTCTCCTGGAGCTCGCGGCGCAGGTCGGCGACCCGCTCGTCGCCCGTGGAGTTGCGCAGCTTCTCGATCTGCCCGACGACGAACGCCTCGGGGTTCTCGGGGAGTTCGACGAAGTCGGCCGTGGCGGAGTACTCGGCCGCGGCGATGCCGGACCGCTTGCCGAAGACGTTGATGTCGAGCAGCGAGTTGGTGCCGAGGCGGTTGGCGCCGTGCACCGACACGCAGGCGACCTCGCCGGCCGCGTACAGGCCCGGGACGACGGTGGTGTTGTCCGACAGGACCTCGCCCTGGACGTTGGTCGGGATGCCGCCCATGGCGTAGTGCGCGGTGGGCTGGATCGGGATCGGGTCCGTGTACGGCTCGATGCCGAGGTACGTACGGGCGAACTCGGTGATGTCCGGCAGCTTGGCGTCGAGCTGCTCCGGCGGGAGGTGCGTCAGGTCCAGGTAGACGTGGTCGCCCTCGGGACCGCAGCCGCGGCCCTCGCGGATCTCCGTGTAGATGGAGCGGGAGACGACGTCACGGGACGCGAGGTCCTTCATGACCGGCGCGTACTTCTCCATGAAGCGCTCGCCGTCCTTGTTGCGCAGGATGCCGCCCTCGCCGCGGGCGCCCTCCGTGAGCAGGATGCCCATGCGCCAGATGCCCGTCGGGTGGAACTGGAAGAACTCCATGTCCTCCAGCGGGATGCCGCGGCGGTAGCAGGCGGCCTGGCCGTCACCGGTCAGGGTGTGCGCGTTGGAGGTCACCTTGAAGAACTTGCCGGTGCCGCCGGACGCGTAGATCACGGCCTTGGCCTGGAAGACGTGGATCTCGCCGGTGGCCAGCTCGTAGGCGACGACGCCCGCGGAGTGCTTGACCCCGTCGACCTCGGTGATCAGCTGGTCCAGGACGTAGAACTCGTTGAAGAACTCCACGCCCTCCTTGACGCAGTTCTGGTACAGCGTCTGGAGGATCATGTGGCCGGTGCGGTCCGCGGCGTAGCAGGACCGGCGGACCGGGGCCTCGCCGTGGTTGCGGGAGTGGCCGCCGAAGCGGCGCTGGTCGATGGTGCCGTCCGGGGTCCGGTTGAACGGCAGGCCCATCTTCTCCAGGTCGAGGACGGCGTCGATGGCCTCCTTCGCCAGGATCTCGGCGGCGTCCTGGTCGACCAGGTAGTCACCGCCCTTGACCGTGTCGAAGGTGTGCCACTCCCAGTTGTCCTCCTCCACGTTGGCCAGCGCGGCGGCCATGCCGCCCTGCGCGGCGCCCGTGTGGGAGCGGGTGGGGTAGAGCTTCGTGAGCACGGCGGTGCGGCTGCGCTTCGTCGCCTCGATGGCGGCGCGCATGCCGGCGCCGCCGGCGCCGACGATGACGGTGTCGTACTTGTGGATCTTCATGACGTGGTTTACCTCAGCCCCGTGCCTAGCGGATGTTCGGGTCGAAGGTGAAGATCACCAGCGTGCCCAGAAGGATGGTGAACACCGTGGCGGTGTACAGCAGGCCCTTGAGCCACAGGCGCGTGCCGGCCCGCTCCGCGTAGTCGTTGATGACCGTGCGGAGGCCGTTGGCGCCGTGCAGCATGGCGAGCCAGAGCATCAGCAGGTCCCAGACCTGCCAGAACGGGGACGCCCAGCGGCCGGCCACGAAGGCGAAGCCGATCTTGGAGACGCCGCCGTCCAGGAAGAGCTGGATCAGCAGGTGGCCGAGGACCAGGACGACGAGGACCACGCCGGAGAGGCGCATGAAGAGCCACGCGGCCATCTCGAAGTTGCCGCGGGTCGCGCGCGGGGTCCTGCCCGTGCGCTTGCGGGGGGCCTCGATGTACGGCGCGGGGTTGTCCACGTCGTAGGGGGCGCCGTCCTCGACGGGGCCGATCGCGGAAGTGGTGTCAGTCGACATGTCTGGCGTCAGCTCCCGAACAGTTCACGTGCGGCGTGCCCGAGCACGGGGTAGAGCGAGCCCGCCATCAGCACGACCCAGATGCCCACGACGGTCCAGAGCATCTGCTTCTGGTAGCGCGGGCCCTTGGACCAGAAGTCCACGGCGATGACCCGGAGGCCGTTCAGCGCGTGGAAGAGGATGGCGGCCACGAGGCCGTACTCCAGCAGAGCGACGATCGGCGTCTTGTAGGTCGCGACGACCTCGTCGTACGCCTCGGGGGAGACGCGGACGAGAGCGGTGTCAAGGACGTGTACGAACAGGAAGAAGAAGATGAGGACGCCGGTGACTCGGTGAGCCACCCAGCTCCACATTCCTTCCCGGCCGCGGTACAGCGTTCCAGCCGGCACGGAAAAACCCTCCGGGAGCGGGGATCAGGGTCGGCCGGCTTCTCTGTCGGTCTGACCCGGCCGGGTACGGTCCACCGGCCCCGGTCATCGTAGCGACGAGTCGTCGGTTCGCTCGCGCGGGGTCCATAGGTGTGATCAAACAGGCACGGACGGGCTATCGCGGGGCCCGAATCGTCGCGTTCCGGGCGTCCTCACGGCTCGGAGCGGCCGGAGGCGGTCCTTTCGGCCATCCGGAAGGCCAGCCGGGCGCGGGCGAGCCGGCGCAGTTCCTCGGCCGCGATCACCCGTTCCTCCTCCGGTTCGTTGCCGAGACGTGACCGGATGCCCGTCAGGACCCGGTCCAGCCGTTCCCCGGGACGCACTCCGTCGAGGCTGATCACGAACGCGTGTCCGAAACTGCTCTCGTACGCGGCGTGCGCGGCCCGCAGCGCGGTCCGGGCCGCGGGCGGGGCGCCGGGATGCGGCGGCGCCGGGCACTCGGCGGCCAGGGCCCCGTCGAGATCGGTGCGGGACAGGTCGTACCCGGCCTCGTCGGCGGCGGCGAGCAGCGCGTCCACGGTGGGGTACGGGCGGTGCGCCACCACCCGTTCGGCCCAGCGGAGGCTGCGGCAGCAGGAGAGCAGCAGCTCCATGGCCTCGGCGGGGGAGGCCGCGTTGAAACCGGCGAGGCCGTCCGGGCGGGACGGAAGGGTCCCCCGGGCGGATATGGCGGGCGTGTCCCCGGGCCCCGGTGTCCGGCAGGGGGCGTGGGTGTCGCTGGTCAGCGTGGGCTCCGGTGCTCCGGGATGAATGGGGTGGGCGTGACGCAACGTTACCGACGGGCGGGGGAAAGTGTCCGACGGATGCGCGATTTTCACCCGGAAGGGAGAGTTTCGGAACAGGCGATGGACGCCCGGGTCCCGAGGGTCCCGTCCTGGGCGGACGACGGACCACCGGCCCGGCCGCCTCCCCCTCGGGCGGCGCGCTCCCGGTCGTTCGCGCCATCCTCGGAGGGCGGGCTTCCGGTCGCTCCCCTCCCCGGCGGAGGATGGGCTTCCGGCAGCTTCTCCGTTCCGTCCCCCGAGGGGCCGGACCGCTCGCCCTACGGAAGGATTCCGATGACGCGGTACTCCATACGGGGGCCCCGGCGGGGCCCCGCCCTCCTGGCGGCCTCGGTGGCGCTGGTGGCCACCGCGGCCTGTTCCGGCGGCGGCCCGTCGGGCCCGTCCGGCTCCCCCTCGGCCGCCCCGCCCCCGGGCGCGGGCACCGGCGCCGCCCCCACGGGCGCGTCCCCCTCCCCGACGCCGACGCCCACCCCGACGCCCACCCCGACCCGTGCGTACCCCCTCTCCGCGGCGCCCCGCACGGTTCCGGCCGTCCGCGCCCACGAGGCCGCCCGGGGCCCCGGCTGGAAGCCCGCGGGCGCCGGCGGGGTCGTCGTCGCCGCGAACGGCGCGGGCCTCGCCGACGAGGGGAAGCTGCTGGCCGGGGAGCTGGGCATCCCCTACCGGGGCGCCGTCGCCGCCGGACCCGGGGACGTCGAGCTGGCCCTGGGCGGGAAGGGCGCCCCCGAGTCGTACACCCTGACCGTCCGGGACGGCCGGGTGCGGATCAGCGGCCCGGACGAGGCCGGGGTCTTCTACGGCACCCGCACCCTCAAGCAGTCGGTGAGGGCGACCGGCGCGATGCCCGAGGGGACCGTCACCGACCGGCCCGCCAAGCCGCAGCGCGGCCTCAACCTGGACATCGCCCGCAAGCACTTCACGGCCGCCTGGATCGAGGACCGGATCCGGGAGATGGGCGACCTCAAGCTCAACCAGCTCGGACTGCACTTCTCCGACGACCAGGGCTTCCGGATCGAGTCCGAGAGCCACCCCGAGGTGGTCTCCGCGCAGCACCTCACCAAGGCCGAGGTCCGCCGCATCCTGGCCCTCGCCGCCGAACGGCACGTCACCGTCGTCCCCGAGATCGACTCGCCGGGACACCTCGGCGCCGTCATCGACGCCCACCCCGGCCTCCAGCTCCGCAGCGCGGGCGGCCGGGCGCCGCGCGGCGCCGTGGACATCGCGGACCCGGAGTCGGCGAGGATCGTCGACGACCTGCTGCGCGAGTACTCCCGGCTCTTCCCCGGCGCGTACTGGCACCTCGGCGCCGACGAGTACGTGGCCCTCATGGCGAAGGACCCCGAGGCCACCTATCCGGAGCTGGCGCGGGCCGCGAAGGCGAGGTACGGGCCCTCCGCCCGCGTCCAGGACCTGGCCACCGGCTGGCTCAACGACCGCGCCGCCGTCGTCCGCCCCACCGGCAAGACCCTCAAGGCGTGGAACGACGGCTTCTTCACGGGCGGGGTCGTGGACGCGGCCCCGGACCTGGAGGTCGAGTACTGGACCGGCAAGGAGATCGGCGCCCGGCAGCCCGTCTCGTACCTGAGCCGGGGCCGGAAGATGGTCAACCTCAACGACGAGTACCTGTACTACGTCCTCGGCCAGCCGAACGACTTCACGTACCCCACCGGCCGCCGGATCTACGAGCAGTGGACCCCGCTCGTCGTGCGCGGCACGAGCCCCGTCCCGGCGAAGTACGACGCCCAGATCCTCGGCGCCCGGTTCGCCGTCTGGTGCGACCTGTCGAAGTCCCAGACCCCGGCGCAGGTGGCGAACGGCATCCGGCTGCCCCTGGCGGCGCTGTCCCAGAAGCTGTGGAACCCGTCCAAACCGACGATGAGCTGGGCCCGGTTCCAGGACCTGGCGACGAAGGTACGGGGCTGAGCTGGGCTTTTGGCATGGACGTACCGACTTCGCGTCGCGTACGTTCCCCCGGCGGCGGCCGTTCGGCCGCCCGGCGCCCCGGGGAGGGGCGCCGTCTCGTTCCTGCAGCACGCCAAGGCCACGGGCCTGGTTCCGGCCGCGCGGTAGGGGGCGCCCGGGGCGGGACCGCCGCCGGGGCCCGGGCCCGGACCAGGGTCCGGACCCGGGCCTCCGGCTAGGCTCCCGCCCCGGTCTCCGTCTCCGTCTCCGGCGCCTGGATCGCGAGCGACGCGACCGTCTCCGAGATCTCCCGCTCCGCCCTCTCCTTGTCGAGGCCGAGCCCGCTCAGGACGCCCTGGCCGTCCTCGTGCTCCAGGAGCGCGAGCAGGATGTGCTCGGTGCCGACGTAGGGGTGCCCGAGGCGCAGGGCCTCGCGGAACGCCAGCTCCAGGACCTTCTTCGCCGCCGCGTCGTACGGGACGAGGGCGGGCGGCTCCTCCACGGCCGGCGGCAGGGTCGCCGCGACGGCCTCGCGGACCCGCTCGGGGGACACCCCCCGCGAGGCGATCCAGTGCGCCGCGAGCCCCTCGGGCTCGGCGAGCAGGCCGAGCGCCAGGTGGGCGGGGGTGATCTCGGCGTTGCGGGCGGCCGTGGCCTCGTTCTGGGAGGCCATGACCACGTTCCGCGCCCGGGGGGTGAAGCGGCTGAACCCGGCGTTCGGGTCCGCCTTCTCCGCGTCGGGCTCCTTGGGCACGAACCGCTTCTGGGCCGCCTGGCGGGTCACGCCCATGCTGCGGCCGATGTCGGTCCAGGAGGCGCCGGAGCGCCGGGCCTGGTCCACGAAGTGGCCGATGAGGTGGTCGGCGATGTCTCCGAGGTGGTCCGCCGCGATGACGGCGTCGGAGAGCTGGTCCAGCGCGTCGGGGTGGACCTTCTTGATGGCCTCGATGAGTTCGTCGAGGCGGACGGGAATCTTCGGACGGACTGGATTCGTCATGACGCAACCGTAGGTTGACAGTAGAAGGGTGTCAACCGTTGGTTGTCAGTTGGTGGGGTGCGCGCCCCCCGGGGCCGACGAAACGGCCGGGAAGGGGGCGGAAAAGGGGGGAAAGGGGACGGGGAAGGGGCAGGGAAGGGCGAGGAAAGCAGGCGAAAGGGGCGAAAGAGAAGACGACCGGGGCCGCCACCCCCCACAGGAGAGGCCCCGGTCGTCGTCGACGGAGCCGCAGCACGGTTCCGTACTCCTTTCAGCGCCGGGGGAGGACTTTCTGTCACACCCGGTCCGGTCACCGGATGGTTGCGAGTCGCGCCTGGTTCCGGGGGCGCGTGGACGCGGCGCCGGGACACGACGTAGCGTGCGGGTGCGCCGGGGTCCGCGCGCCCGCGATCCGCGGGGCGGCCCCTGGGCGGCGTGACGGCGACGACCGGCCGTGACGACGCGACCGACGGACAGGGTTTGGGGAGTGCTGGGGGACGACGCGGAGCTGACGGCCGCGGTGCTCGCCGCACAGCAGGGGGACGAGGACGCCTTCCGCGCTGTGTACCGCGCCGTGCACCCCCGGCTGCTCGGCTACATACGCACACTGGTCGGCGACGGCGACGCCGAGGACGTGGCCTCCGAGGCGTGGCTCCAGATCACCCGCGACCTCGACCGCTTCGACGGCGACGCGGACCGCTTCCGGGGCTGGGCGGCCCGGATCGCCCGCAACCGCGCCCTCGACCACATCCGGACGCGCGGCCGGCGCCCCGTCGTCGGCGCCGACGAGACCGAACTCACCGACAGGCCGGCCGAGTCCGACACCGCGGACGAGGCGATCGAGGCCCTGGCCACCGGACACGCCATGGACCTGATCGCCAGGCTCCCGCAGGACCAGGCCGAGGCCGTCGTGCTGCGCGTGGTCGTCGGGCTGGACGCCAAGAGCGCCGCCGACACCCTGGGCAAGCGCCCCGGCGCCGTGCGCACCGCCGCGCACCGGGGCCTCAAGAAGCTCGCCGAACTCCTCGGGACCGACGGCGGGGGCGTGGCCCCGCTGGACGGCGTGCCTCCGCAGCGCGGCCGGAGGCCGGGGCCGATCGCCCCCGACGGTGTGACGCGAACACGGCCGCGTACGCAGAAGGACATGTGATGGCCGACGACCGGTACCAGTGGCTCGATCAGGAGGCCGCCGAGCGACTGCTCCGCGGCGACCCGGTCGAACCCGCCGCATCCGCCGGCGACTCCGGGCGGGCCCGGGCGGCCCGCCTCGCCGAAGCGCTCGACGCCGTCCGGACCCCCGCCGCCGGGACCGACCTGCCGGGAGAGGCGGCGGCGCTCGCCGCCTTCCGGGAGGCGTCGGCGGCCCGCGCCGCCGCCTCCGCCGGCCCGGGACGGGTACGGCTCGCCCGCCGCGTCTCCCCGCCCCGCCGCTGGGGCCGCTCCACCCGGTACGGCCTGGCCGCCGCGGTCGCCGCCGTCGCGGTCGGCGGGGTCGCCGTCGCGGCCGGCACCGGCGTCCTCCCCCTGACCGGCCCCTCGCCCGCCACCTCCGTCACGGCGCGGGACACCGCCGGGCCGCCCGCCTCCCCGGGACCCGGGACGCTCCGGGACCCCGGAACGTCCGAGGGCCGGCCGAGCGACGGCGACCGCACACCCGGCGCGTCCCCCTCCGCCGGTACGGACGCCGGTGCGGGCGCGGGCACGGGCGGCGACGGCACCGCGTCGTCCCGCCCCCCGGCACCGGACGGAACCGGCCCCGGCGACCCGAAGCGGAACGGCACCCGGGGGCCGGACGGCGGCGCGGCGGATCCGGACGGGGAGGACGGCCCCGGCCGTACGGGCGGCCAGGACGGCACCGGTGGCGCGGACGCCCGGGAGAAGGCCCTCAAGGCGTGCCGGGCCTACCGTTCGGGGAACCTCGACGGCAACGGCCGGCGGCAGCTCGCGGGCGCCCTGCGCAACGGCGAGACCCTGCGCCGCTACTGCGACCGGATTCTCGCCGGCCCCGTCGGGAACACCCCTCCGGACACGTCCCGGGGCGACACGGAGGACGACGCGCGGGACCGTCCCGAGGACGGTGCGGAGGACGGCGGCGGGCGCGGCGGCGACCAGGAGCCCCCGGCCTCCGGGAACGACGGCGGACGCGGGAACGGGAACGGGAGCAGTCGCGCCGACGCCCGGAACCCGGCGGGACCCTCCACCGGCCGGCCCGGAGCCTCCCCGGCCCCCGCGAGGGCCGGAGGGACGGGAACGCCGGTGGGGGCGGGAAAGCCCGGTGGGGCGGGAACGCCCACGGGAGCGGGAAAGCCCGCCGCACCGGGAACGCCCGCAGGGACCGGGAAGCCCGGGAAGCCCGGGAAGGCCGCCGCCCCGGCCCACGCGCCGGGGCCGGTGTAACACTTCCCGGCCCGGCGGCGCAGTAAGGGATGCCGACTGGTCATCGGCCGTGCGGCGAGCCGGGTTCCCCCCGTACCCGCGGCTCGTCGCACCCGGCGCGGGTGGGACACGTTCCCCCGGTCCCACCCGCGCCCCTTCCCCTCCGGCGCCGCTACCAGTGGACGACCACCTTGTCCCCGACCCTCACCTGGTCGAAGAGGGCCGCCAGCTTGGCCCGGTCCCGGACGTTGACGCAGCCGTGCGAGGCGCCGGCGTAGCCGCGGGCCGCGAAGTCCGCCGAGTAGTGCACGGCCTGGCCGCCGCTGAAGAACATCGCGTACGGCATGGGCGTGTGGTAGAGCGTCGACGTCCACTCGCGGGCCTTCCAGCCCACGCGGAACGTGCCCTCCCTGGTCGGGGTGTTCTCCGAGCCGAAGCGGACGTCCATGGACGAGACGACCTTGCCGTCGATCATCCAGGCGAGGGTCCGGCTCTCCTTGCTGACGCACAGCACCCGGCCGGTCAGACACGCCGGGGCCGGGGCGTCCAGGACGTTGGTGGTCGACGGCTTCAGCTCGTCGGCGGTGGGCTTCCGGCTCGCCGCGAGCAGCCGCTCCCAGGTCGTCCCGTCCACCGTGCCGGTGCGGGGCAGCCCCTGCTTCTTCTGGAAGCCCTTGACCGAGGCGGCCGTCATGGTCCCGTAGAAACCGGTGGGGGCGCGGTCGAAGACGCCGAGCTGCCGCAGCCGCGCCTGGAGTTCGCGCACCTTCTCGTTCTCGTCCCCGTCGTCCATCAGGACCCGGGCCCCCGGCTTGCCGTCGGCCGCCGGGGAGGAACCGGACGGGGCGGGAGACGGGGCGCGGGAGGAGGCGGCGCCGGGAGCGGCGGGCGCCGACGCCTTCGCCGGGGGACGCGCGGAGCCGCCTCCCGCGCCCCCGGCGCCCCCCGTACCGGCCGCCTGGGCCGTACAGCCCGCGGCGAGCGCCACCGAGACCCCTGCCAGTACCACTCTGCGCACGACACCCCTGCGCACGACGCCTCTGCGTATGACGGCCACGGACCGCTTCATCTCTGCCCCCCGGAAAATCCTTCTGTACGGAAGGGGATGCTTCCCGCACGCGTGCGGTTGCGCCCCGGGGCCGCGAACCGTCCGCCGCGCGGGAGGGGCGGCCGTGCCCCGGCGCCCGCTCCTCCACCCCGTGGAACACGGCGGCGGAGTGTCGCACCCGCGTGCGAGACTCCGCGCATGCTGGGTGTCACCGATCTGCCGACCTATCTCGCCGGCCTCGTCCTCATCATCCTCCTGCCGGGGCCGAACTCCCTGTACGTCCTGTCCGTCGCCGCCCGCAGGGGCGCCCGGACCGGGTACCGGGCCGCCGCCGGCGTCTTCACCGGCGACGCGGTCCTCATGACCCTGGCCGCCCTCGGCGCGGCCTCCCTGCTCCGGACCACCCCGGCGCTCTTCATGATCGTGAAGTACGCGGGCGCCGCGTACCTGGCCTGGATGGCGTACGGGATGCTGCGGGCGGCCCCGGCGATGTGGCGCTCGCGCGCGGAGGCGGTCCCGGAGGAGCCCGCGGGCGCCCCGGCGGCCCCCGCCGAGCGCCCGTACCGGCGCGCGCTGGTCATCAGCCTGCTCAACCCGAAGGCGATCCTCTTCCTGCTCTCCTTCTTCGTGCAGTTCGTGGACCCCTCCTACGCCCACCCGGCGCTCTCCTTCCTGCTCCTCGGCACCCTGCTCCAGCTCGGCAGCTTCCTCTACCTCACGGCCCTGATCCTCGGCGGCACCCGCCTCGCCGCCGCCTTCCGCCGCCGTCGCCGGCTCTCCGCCGGGGCGACCTCGGCGGCCGGCCTCCTCTTCCTCGGCTTCGCCGCGAAGCTCTCGCTCGCCGGCGCCGCTTGACCCTCACACCGTGTGAGGCCGTTCCGTAGGGGTCGTCATGTTCACCATCGGAGACTTCGCCCGGCACGGGCGGGTGTCGGTCCGGATGCTGCGTCACTACGACGCCGTCGGACTGCTGCGCCCGGCCCGGGTCGACCCGCACACGGGCTACCGCTTCTACGCGGCGGACCAGCTCGCCCGGCTCAACCGCGTCATCGCGCTCAAGGACCTCGGCTTCACCCTCGAACAGGTGGGGGCCGTCCTCGACGAGCGGATCGACGCGCACGAGCTGCGGGGCATGCTGCGCCTGCGCCGGACCGAGCTGGAAACGGCTCTGGCGGAGGCGCGGGCCCGGCTCGACCGGGTCGACGCGAGGCTCCGGGCCATCGAGAGCGAGGGACGCATGGCCACCCAGGAAGTCGTCGTCAAGAAGATCCCCGCCGTGCGGATCGCCGAACTGAGCGCGGTCGCCGCGAGCTTCGGCCCGCAGGACATCTCCCCCGTCATCGGGCCGCTGTACGAGGAGCTGTGCGGCCGGCTCGAGGGCGCGGGCCTCACCGGCTTCGGTCCGGGCATCGCGTACTACGAGGACGCGGGCCGGGGCGACGGGTCGGTCGTCGTCCACGCCGGCACGACCGTCCCCGGGGGCACGGCCGTGGAGGGCGTCCTCGTGCACGTGCTGCCCGGCGTCGAGGAGGCCGCGACCGTCGTCCACCACGGCGCGATGGACGACCTGCTGCCGACCGCGCAGACCCTGGCGACCTGGATCGACACCCACGGGTACGCCTCCGCCGGGTACGCCCGCGAGCTGTACCTGGAGTGCCCGGACGACCGGACGCGGTGGGTGACCGAACTCCAGGAGCCGGTCGTCCGCGCCTGACCGGCCGCGCCCGTCCCCCCCCGGCGGCCCCGGGACCCCCGCACGGGTCCCGGGGCCGCCGCCCCGCCCCTCCCGGCTACCGCTTCAGCGTCCTGCGCAGCCGCAGCGCGCGCCGGGCCAGGCGGCGGACCTTCGGGTGCCGGGGGAGGGGCAGGCCGCCCGGGAGGTTCAGGACGGTGAGGCGGCGCAGGCCGAAGTGGTGCCGGGTGCGCCCGGCGAGCGGCCCCGACAGGTGCCGCACCGCCGCCTCCCGCAGCTCCGGCCGGATCTTCGGCTGCATCGCGTACCCGACCGCCGCGACCAGGTCGTTCAGCTCCTCCGTGCCGATCCCGCCGCCTCCCTCCGGGCCGTCGTCGAACAGCGGCGGGACCACCGCGTCCACGACCGTCAGCGGGACGCGGTTGCTGTTCTGGAACGGGGCGAGCCGTTCCAGCAGGGCGCGCGTGCCGACCCGGGCGACCGGCAGCCCGTAGAACGTCCGGGCCGTGAGCAGCGCCGTCGAGAAGCAGCCGACGACGAGGGCGGGCCGCAGCTCGCGGTAGAGCACCTCCGCGAGGACGGGCCGGTCCTCCACCGTCAGCTCCGCGCCCAGTTCCTCCGCCGCCCGCACGAGCGCGCGCGACCAGGAGTCCGGGGCCGTCGGGTGCGGTTTGAAGACGAGCCGCCGGTGGCCCCGGGCGACCGCGCCCCGGACCATCCGCAGGTGCAGCTCCTCCTCCTCGGCGGCCGTCAGCAGGTTCAGCGCCGCCAGGTACTGGCCGAGGAGCAGCGCCGGGCCCCCGCCCTCCTCCGGGACCGTCCCGGGGGCGGGGGGCCCCGCCAGCTCCTCGACGCACCGGGTGAACGCCTCCGTCGGCACGGTCTCCGGCACCGCCCCGAACTCCCCGAGCAGCAGCGGCGCGAGTCCGGGGACGAGGTCCAGGTGGAGCAGCCGGGACACGCGCCCGCCGATGAGCGGGTCGATCCTGTTGCGGGTCGGCCCGTAGCTCATCAGGCCGTCCGCGTACACGGTGATCGACGCCTCGGGCAGCAGCTGCGCGACGGCGAGCGCGGGCGTCACCTGGATCGACTCCAGGGCCAGTTCGACCCGGTCGTCCCCGAGGTCCCAGAGCGTGCGCAGATGGCGCTGGAGGAGCGGCAGGTCGCTCGCGCGGGGGGTCCAGCCGCCCGGGTGGAGCGGGGAGATCACCTCGTTCCAGGAGAGGACGGAGTCGAAGCGGTCGCGCAGCCGCGCGAAGCCCTCGGCCTCGTCCGGGGCGGGCGTCGTCTCCGGCACGGGCGCGTTGTTGGTGACCAGGAGGAGGCGCCGGTCGGCGGAGCCGAAGCGGCCGCTGTCGATCGCGGCGGCGAGCGTCACCACCCCGTAGAGGGTGGAGGCGCAGAAGATCTGGGTGGTGCGGCGGGGGCTCACGCGGCCACCTCCGCCGAGGCGGGGGCCGCCGGTCCGGCCGGTCCCGACCCCGGTCCGGCCCCCGGTCCCGGTCCCGCCCCCGGTCCGGCCGGTCCGGCCGTTCCCGGTTCCGCCGGCGGTGGCGCCGGCCTGCGGCGGCGCAGCCGGCGCAGCATCGCCGCGCGGTCGCCGCCCATCGCCGTCAGGGCCTCGTCGAGGACGTCCTGCGGCATCCGCCGCAGCGCCCCCGCGCTCATCGCCCTCAGCCGGCGCGCCACCTCCGGCTCGAACCGCTCGACCGAGCCGTTGTGGTGGGCGATCACCGCGCAGTAGGTGCGCACGGCCTTCGGCAGGAGCCGGTCCGCCTCCGGGTCCCGCGCCGTCTCCTCGATCACCCGGTCGAAGGCGCGGACGAAGTCCAGCTGCCGGACGTCGCCGATCTGGGTGAGGGAGGTCGCCACCCCGCGCCGGTAGAAGACGCCGAGTTCGCCGACGGCCGCGAAGGACTCCGCCTCGCGGTGCAGCCTCCAGATCCACGGCCGGTCCTCGGCCGTCCGCAGACCGTGCGGGAAGTGCAGCAGCCCCCGTTCGAGGAGCCGCCGGTGGTAGATCCCGGCCCAGGCGTACGGGTAGTCGACCGAGGTCGTCCGGTGCGACGGCAGGATCGCGTCCCGGGGACGCAGCACCTCGCCGCGCCGGGGGACCGGCACCCGGCGGACCGTCCGGTCGCGGCCGGTGACGGAGACGTGGTCGGTGCGCAGGAAGTCGCAGCCCAGCCCCTCGGCCGCCGCCACGAGCCGACCGTAGTACCCCGGGGCGAGCCAGTCGTCCCCGTCGAGGAAGGCGACGTACTCGCCGCGGGCCGCGTCGAGGCCGGTGTTCCGGGCCGTGGCGAGGCCCTCGTTGCGCGCGTGCCGGATCAGGACGGCACCCGGGACCTCGCGCGCGGCCCGTTCGAGGAGCTCCGGGGTCCCGTCCGACGAGCAGTCGTCGACCAGCAGGAACTCGAAGTCCTCGCGGGCGTTGGCACGCAGGCTCGTGAGGGTGTCGGGAGCGTATGTCTGCACGTTGAAGAACGGCACGACGACGGAGAGCTTGACCACGCGGCCGACGCTAGGGGCCGCCCCGGCACGCCCCCCGACCGGCGGAGGGATGTCCGGTGAACACCGGACGTCGGACTGGTGAAACGCCTTGCCCGTACGGCCTGAACAAGCCCTGTACAAGCGGAAGTTGGCCCGCTTCAGCTCGCGGCGGCGCCCTGTTCACCGGCTGTTGCGGCCCAGTTGGGCCGCGCAGCGGAATGCCCTTCTAGCGTCCTCGGCGTGCCAGCAAGTACCAGAGAAGCGGTGCGGGTCGCCGTGCTCGCCGACTCCGACACCCGGTGGAAATGGGGCGCCCTCACCGCGCGCCGCATCACGACGGCGACCGCCGCGCCGACCGGTTTCGTCCTGCGCGGACGGGCCACTCCCACGGCCCGCCAGCTCGCCGAGACCGGGGCGTCCACGACCGCCCCGCGCGAGGTGACGGGCGTGGAGTTCCTGCGCGCGGTACGGGACGCGGAGGCGCGCGGCGAGGGGTACGACGTCCTCGTCCTCGCCCTCGTCGGCGGCACCGTCCGGGCGGTCCTCCAGGGCCTGGCCGACCTGCGCCCGAAACGGCGCCCGGTGATCGTCACCGGCTACGTCGGCGTGGTCTACGAGAAGCTGACCGACGGCCTCCTGCTGCGCCACGGCGCCGACGTCGTCCTGGCCAACTCCCGGCACGACGCCGACCGCTTCCGCGCCGTGTACGAGGGCGTGGGCGCCGGGGCCGACGCGGTGGTGGAGGCCGCGCTGCCCTTCCTCGGCGGCGCCCCGTACGCCCCCCTGGCCGGCCGCGACACCCTGGTCTTCGCCGCCCAGCCCTCCGTCCCCGCCACCCGCGCCGAACGCGCCTACGTCCTGCGGCGGCTGGTCGGCCACGCCCGCCTCCACCCGGACCGCGAGGTCCTCCTCAAGCTCCGCTCCAAGCCGGGCGAACACACCACGCACCTGGAGGAGTTCCCCTTCCAGAAGCTGGTCCGCGACGTCGCGCCTCCCCCCAACTTCCGCCTGCTGTACGGGCACATGGGCGAGGTCCTCGACCGCACCGACCTGCTGGTCACCGTCTCCTCGACGGCCGCCCTCGAAGCCCTCCACCGGCGCGTCCCCACCGCGGTCCTCACCGACCTGGGGGTCCGCGAGGCGCTCGGCAACCACCACTTCGTCGGCTCCGGCCTGCTCACCTCCTTCGACCGGCTCGACCGGGGGGCCGTCCCGGAGCCCGACGAGACCTGGCTCGCCCGCCAGGGCGTCGCGTCCGACAGTCCGTACGAGAAGGCGTTCGACGCGGCCCGCGACCGGGTCGCGGAACTCCTGGCGCTTCCCGCGCTGCCCCCGATCACCCCCTACTACACCGCGGAGACGGCCCCCGGCTACCTGCCCGGGATCCTCGCCCGCCACCGCCTGGACGTCACCGCGCCCGCGCCCCGCGAGAGCGGGCTGCGCCGGATCGTCCGGGAGGCCGCGCGGGGCGCGTACCGCCACGGCGTGCAGCGCGTCGCCCCCGTCGTCCGCCGCCTGGGAGAACTCTGATGACCTCGACCGCGCAGCCGCCCAACGCACCGGCCGCGGAGCCCGTCGCGGTCCCGGCGGCGGGCGCCGCCGGGACCGCCCCCACGGTGCTCGCCGTCGTCCCCGCCCGGGGCGGCTCCAAGGGCGTGCCCGCCAAGAACCTCGCCCCGGTGGCCGGGGTCCCCCTGGTCGGCCGCGCCGTCCGCGCCTGCCTCGGCGCCCGCTCCGTCACCCACGTCCTGGTCTCCACAGACGACGACGCCATCGCGGCGGCGGCCCGCGCCGCCGGTGCCGGGACCGTACGGCGCCCCGCCGGGATCGCGGGCGACACCGCCACCAGCGAGGCCGCCGTCCTGCACGCCCTGGACGCCTTCGAGGCCGCCCACGGCCGCCCGGCCGACGTGGTCCTCCTCGTCCAGTGCACGAGCCCCTTCCTCACCTCGGCCGAGATCGACGGGACCGCCGGCCGGGTCGTGTCGGGCGCCGCCGACACGGCCTTCACCGCCGCCCCGTCGCACGGCTTCCTCTGGCGCGAGACCGAGGGGGGCGCCGAGGGCGTCAACCACGACAAGGCGCACCGCCCCCGCCGCCAGGACCGGGAGCCCGAGTACCTGGAGACCGGCGCCGTCTACGCCATGGCCGTGCCCGGCTTCCGCACCCACCGGCACCGCTTCTTCGGCCGCACCGCGCTCGTCGCCACCGACCCCGCCCGGGTCCTGGAGATCGACGACCCCCACGACCTGGCCCGCGCCCGCGCCCTCGCGCCGCTCCTCGACCCGCCCGTCACCCCCGGCCTCGCCGACGTGGACGCGGTGGTCCTGGACTTCGACGGCACCCAGACCGACGACCGGGTGCACCTCGACGCCGAGGGCCGCGAGTTCGTCTCCGCGCACCGCGGCGACGGCCTCGGCATCGCCGCCCTGCGCCGCGCCGGCCTCCCCGTCCTCATCCTCTCCACCGAACAGAACGCCGTCGTCGCCGCCCGCGCCCGCAAGCTGAGGATCCCCGTCCTGCACGGCGTCGACCGCAAGGACCGCGCCCTCAAGGAGTGGTGCGAGACCGAGGGCATCGACCCGCAGCGCGTCCTCTACGCCGGCAACGACGTCAACGACCTGCCCTGCTTCCACCTCGTCGGCTGGCCCGTCGCGGTGAGCAGCGCCCACGACTCCGTACGGTCCGCCGCCCGCGCGGTCACCGTCACCCCGGGCGGCGCCGGAGCGATCCGCGAGATCGCCGCCTGGCTCCTCGGACCCGAGCTCGACACCCCCAACCCGCCCCACCCGTAAGGAACGATCATGAACACCCGTCTGCGCACCCTCGGCACCAAGACCGCCGGCCCGGGCCGCCCCGTCTACGTCTGCGGCGAGATCGGCATCAACCACAACGGCGACCTCGACAACGCCTTCAGGCTGATCGACGTGGCCGCCGAGGCCGGCTGCGACGCCGTCAAGTTCCAGAAGCGCACCCCGGAGATCTGCACCCCGCGCGACCAGTGGGACATCGAGCGGGACACCCCCTGGGGCCGCATGACCTACATCGACTACCGCCACCGCGTGGAGTTCGGCGAGGACGAGTACCGCGCCATCGACGCGCACTGCAGGGAGCGCGGCATCGACTGGTTCGCCTCCCCCTGGGACACCGAGGCCGTCGCCTTCCTGGAGAAGTTCGACGTCCCCGCCCACAAGGTCGCCTCCGCCTCCCTCACCGACGACGAGCTGCTGCGCGAGCTGCGCGCCACCGGCCGCACGGTCATCCTCTCCACCGGCATGTCCACCCCGAAGCAGATCCGGCACGCCGTCGAGGTCCTCGGCAGCGACAACATCCTGCTCTGCCACGCCACCTCGACCTACCCGGCCAGGGCCGAGGAACTGAACCTGCGCGTCATCCAGACGCTCCGGGAGGAGTACCCGAACGTCCCGATCGGCTACTCCGGCCACGAGACCGGCCTCCAGACCACGCTGGCCGCCGTCGCCCTCGGCGCCGCCTTCGTCGAGCGCCACATCACCCTCGACCGCGCCATGTGGGGCTCCGACCAGGCCGCCTCCGTCGAGCCCCAGGGCCTGACGCGCCTGGTCCGCGACATCCGCACCATCGAGACGGCCCTCGGAGACGGCGTCAAGAAGGTCTACGAGTCCGAGCTCGGCCCGATGAAGAAGCTCCGCCGGGTCCAGGACACCGTCGCCGCATGACCGGGCAGCTGGCGTTCGTCGAGAGCCCGGTCCAGCTTCTGAACGTCCTGGAGTGGGCGCACACGCGGAGCCCCGGGGGCTGCGCGGCCCCCCCGACCGGGGGACCGGCGGACGCCGCTTCCCCCCTCACGGTCGTCGTCCTCTCGCCGACCGACCCCATGTCGCGGGGCCAGTTGCGCCGGATGGCCCAGCTGGCCCGCGACGAGGGCCTCGCCGTCCACTGGCAGGAGGCCCGCGGCGGCCGGGGCGCCCTCGTCCGCACCCTGCGGCGGCTGGCCGGGCCGCTGCGCTCGGCGGAGCGGGTGATCATCGGGGACCCGTTCTCCCGGTACGTCCAGCTCCTCCTGACGCTCTTCGCCCCCCGGCACCTGACCGTGGTCGACGACGGCACCGCGACCATGGAGTTCGCCGCCCGGCTCGGCAGCGGCGAGCGCCTGGTCCGCTGGCACCGCGCCGGCGGCCTCGGCCCGCGCGAGCTGGTGCTCGCCCCCGTGACGGCGCTCGCCCGGCGGCGGCTCGCCCCGGCCGGGAGCCGTACCGTCGAGGTCTTCACCTCGCTGCCCGTGGAGGCCCCGGAGGGCGTCGCGGTCACCGGGAACGGTTACGCCTGGACCCGGTCCCGCTTCGGCCCGCCGCTGCTGACCGGCGGCGCGGACCTGGTGGGCACCTCGCTGGTGGAGACGGGCGTGGTCGACGCCGACCACTACGTCCGCGTGGTCGGCGGGCTCGCCCGCGCCCACGGCGCCACCCGCTACTTCGCCCACCGCAGGGAGGGTGCCGGGAAACTGCACCGGATCGCGGTGGAGACGGGGCTCCAGGTGGTCCGGCCCGAACTCCCCCTCGAACTGGTCGCCCGGCGGGGCCCGGTCGGGCGGACGATCGTCAGCTTCCCCTCCACCGTCGTGCACACCCTGCCCCTCGCCCTGGCCGGGACGGGCGTGCGGGTCGCCGTCTGCGAGGTCGCGCCCGCGTGGCTGCGGGCGACCGCGTCACCGCGCGCCCAGGGCTTCCTCTCCGGCGTGACGGGCACGGCGGCCCGCGAGGTGGACCGGCTGGAATACGGATGAGCGGCCGGCCCGGACCGGGGCGGGCGGCGGGAGGCACCCGAGGACCGGCGGTGACCGGCGCACCCCCGCGAGGACCGACGCGCACCGGCGCACGCCGGCGAGTACCGGCGCGCACCGCTCCGAAAGCGGGTGAGCTTACCCACAAGGAGGACCCCTCAAGCCCCGAAAACAAGGGATCTTTCCCCTAACGGGTTGAACTTTTCGTGATCAACGGGCAGTTGACCACCCCGAAGGCATACCCTTCAAAAGGTGAACCAGCCCAAGTCCCGTGAGCCAGGCTCCGCCACCCTGCCCGGAAAGCTGTCCGACTCCCTGCGCGCCGAACTGATCGCGTTCCGCAGAGACCTGCACATGCACCCCGAGCTGGGAAAGCAGGAGTTCCGTACGACCGCCGCGCTCAAGGCCCGCCTGGAGGCGGCCGGACTCGCGCCGCAGGTCCTCCCGGCCGGGACCGGACTCGTCTGCGACATCGGCACCCCGGACCCCGCCCGTCCCGTGCTGGCCCTCCGTGCCGACCTGGACGCGCTCCCCATCCCCGACGTCAAGACCGTCGCCTACCGCTCCACCGTGGCCAACCGCGCCCACGCCTGCGGACACGACGTCCACACCACCGCCGTCCTCGGTGCCGGTCTCGTCCTCGCCGACCTCGACCGGCAGGGGCTCCTCCCGAACGCCGTGCGGCTGATCTTCCAGCCCGCCGAGGAGGTCCTCCCCGGCGGCGCCGCCGACGCGGTCGAGGCGGGCGTCCTGAACGGCGTCGGCCGGATCATCGCCGTCCACTGCGACCCCAAGGTCGACGCGGGGAAGATCGGCCTCCGCGCCGGTCCCATCACCTCCGCCTGCGACCGGCTCGAAGTGACCCTCGACGGCCCCGGCGGCCACACCGCGCGGCCGCACCTCACCACCGACCTGGTCACCGCCGCCGCCCGCGTCGCCACCGACGTCCCCGCCGTCCTGGCCCGCCGCGTCGACGCCCGTTCGGGCCTCTCGGTCACCTGGGGCCGCATCGAGTCCGGCCACGCCCCCAACGTCATCCCGCAGCACGCCGAACTCTCCGGCACCGTCCGCTGCCTCGACCTGCCGGCCTGGCGCGACGCGCCCGACCTGGTGCACGCGGCCATCGACGAGATCGCCTCCCTGCACCGCGCCAAGTCGACCGTCACCTACGTCCGGGGCGTCCCCCCGGTGGTCAACGACGCGGACGTCGCCGAACTGCTCCGCGACGCCATGACCGCCCGGCGCGGCCTGCACGCGATCGAGGACACCGAGCAGAGCCTCGGCGGCGAGGACTTCTCCTGGTACCTGGAGCACGTCCCCGGCGCCATGGCGCGCCTCGGCGTCCGCACCCCCGGCGACACCCGGGTCCGCGACCTCCACGCCGGCGACTTCGACGTGGACGAGAGCTGCATCGAGACCGCCGTGGAGCTCTTCACGGCGGCGGCCCTGATCGACGGCCTGCCGCAGCCCTGACCCCGGAGGGGCGGCCGGACGGTCGAACAGCCGGCCGGACGGGCGGGCGGCCCGGACCCACGGGCCGCCGCCCGGCTCCGGCGGGACGGCCCCCGGCCCCGGGCCGCCCCGGTTCCGGCATCGTCCGGACGGTTCCCACCCGGACGCCTCCCGCCGGGTCCGCCCGGTTCACCCGTCCGGCCCGGCGCCCGCGTGTCGTGCGTACGCCCCCGTCCCGGCACCGCCGCCCGCCGGTATAACCGGCGGTACCGGCCCGAACGCCCTCGGTGGCCCGGCGCCGACCGGTTCGCGACGATCCGATAACGACTCATGAACGGGTCTTTAACTGACATCTACGCGCGTTACGATCGCCGCGAAACCAGCGCCGGAAGAGGCGCTTTCGGTCAGTCTTGAAGGGACCCTCCTCTTGCGCCGGATCACCAGGATCACGACCGTGGGCATCGCCTCCGCGGCGCTCGCTCTCTCCGCCACCGCGTGTGGCAAGTCCTCGTCGGGCTCCGGCTCCAGCTCCAGCTCGGACTCGAAGTCGGTCACCGCCGCCATCGCGTACGACATCGGCGGCCGCGGCGACCAGTCCTTCAACGACGCCGCCTACGCGGGCCTCCAGAAGGCCGAGAAGGAGCTGGGCGTCAAGGGCAAGGAGGCCGAGCCCTCGGCCGGTGAGGGCGACGCCGACAAGGTGCAGCGCCTCACCGCCCTCGCCCGCGGCGGCAACAACCCGGTCATCGGCGTCGGCTTCGCCTACGCCCCGGCCATCGAGAAGGTGGCCAAGGCGTACCCGAAGACCACCTTCGGCATCATCGACGACACCTCGGTGACCGGCCCGAACATCGCCAACCTCGTCTTCAACGAGGAGCAGGGCTCCTACCTGGCCGGCGTCGCCGCCGCCAAGGCGTCCAAGTCCGGCACGGTCGGCTTCATCGGCGGTGTCGAGGTCCCGCTGATCAAGAAGTTCGAGGCGGGCTTCGCGCAGGGCGTCAAGGACGCCAACCCCAAGGCGAAGGTGCTCGTCCAGTACCTGACCCAGCCGCCGAACTTCGACGGCTTCTCCAAGCCCGACCTCGGCAAGGCCGCCGCGCAGGGCCAGCTCGACAAGGGCGCCGACGTGATCTACGCCGCCGCCGGTCTCGCCGGTTCCGGCTCGATCGAGGCCGCCGCGACCGCGGGCAAGTGGGCCATCGGCGTCGACTCCGACCAGTACAGCCAGGCGGGTCTGGCCAAGTACAAGGACCACATCCTGACCTCGGTCACCAAGGACGTCTCGGACTCCGTCTTCAACCTGATCAAGTCGGTCAAGGACGGCAAGCCGCAGACCGGCGAGGTCCGCTACGGCCTCGCCCAGGACGGTGTCGGCCTGGCCGACTCCAACCCGGCGTACAAGCAGATGACCGACGTCACCGCCGCCGTGGCGAAGGCGAAGAAGGACATCGTCGACGGCAAGATCACGGTCAAGACCGCTCCGTAAGGAACCGCAGGTCAGCGACCGCAGGGCCCGGTCACGGTGGGACCTCCACCGGGGCCGGGCCCCGTTCCCGTACGGATTTTCATTCTCCGGCAGTGCTACGCGTGTAGATGTCTCCTCGGCACGATAGCTTCGCCCCGCCCTGCCCTCCCGCTCCCGCTCCTTCCGGCCAAGGAGAGTGCGTCATCAACGCGTCCAGCCCCCCCGCCGTAGAACTGCACGGCATCACCAAGCGATTCCCCGGCGTCGTCGCCAACAAGGACATCGCCATCACGGTCCGCAAGGGCACCGTGCACGCCCTCATCGGCGAGAACGGTGCCGGCAAGTCGACCCTCATGAAGATCCTCTACGGCATGCAGAAGCCGGACGAGGGCACCATCGCCGTCGACGGCGAGCAGGTCACCTTCTCCAGCCCCGGTGACGCCATCGCGCGCGGCATCGGCATGGTGCACCAGCACTTCATGCTCGCCGACAACCTCACCGTCCTGGAGAACGTCGTCCTCGGCGGCGAGAAGCTCCACGGCATCGGCGCCGGGGCCCGGAAGAAGATCCGGGAGATCTCCGACCAGTACGGCCTCGGGGTCCGCCCGGACGCCCTCGTCGAGGACCTCGGCGTCGCCGACCGGCAGCGCGTGGAGATCCTCAAGGTCCTCTACCGCGGCGCCCGCATCCTCATCCTCGACGAGCCGACCGCCGTGCTCGTCCCGCAGGAGGTCGACGCGCTCTTCGACAACCTGCGGGAGCTCAAGTCCGAGGGCCTGACCGTCATCTTCATCTCGCACAAGCTGGGCGAGGTCCTGAAGGTCGCCGATGACATCACCGTCATCCGCCGGGGCACCACGGTCGGCACCGCCGACCCGCGGACCGCCACCACCAAGCAGCTCGCCGAGCTGATGGTCGGCAGCGAGCTGCCCTCGCCGGAGACCCGCGAGTCGACCGTCACCGACGTGCCGATGCTCCGGGTGGAGGGCCTGACCCTGTCCGAGGCCGGCGCCACCGCCGCCGCGCCGCTCACCAGCGCCGCCCCGCCGGACCCCGCCGGTTCCGCCGCCGTGCACGAGGAGGCCGCCGGGGGCCGCAAGCTCCTCGACGACGTCTCCCTCACCATCCACAAGGGCGAGATCCTCGGCATCGCGGGCGTCGAGGGCAACGGGCAGACCGAGCTGATCGAGGCCCTGATGGGCATGTCCGTCCCCGACGCGGGTGTCATCACCCTCGACGGCGAGGACATCACCAAGGTCTCGGTGCGCAAGCGCCGCGAGGGCGGCATCGGCTACATCCCCGAGGACCGGCACCGCCACGGCCTGCTCCTGGAGTCCCCCCTCTGGGAGAACCGCATCCTCGGCCACGTCACCGAGGCCCCCAACTCCAAGCGCGGCGTCCTCGACCCCAAGGCCGCCCGCAAGGACACCGAGCGGATCGTCCGCGAGTACGACGTGCGCACCCCCGGCATCGACGTCACCGCGGCCTCCCTCTCCGGCGGCAACCAGCAGAAGCTGATCGTCGGCCGCGAGATGAGCCACCACCCCAAGTTCCTGATCGCCGCCCACCCCACCCGCGGCGTGGACGTCGGCGCGCAGGCGCAGATCTGGGACGCGATCCGGGACGCCCGCCGCGAGGGCCTGGCGGTGCTGCTGATCTCCGCCGACCTCGACGAGCTGATCGGCCTCTCCGACACCCTCAAGGTCATGTACCGCGGCAGGCTCGTCGCCGACGCGGACCCCGCCACCATCACGCCCGAGGAGCTGGGCTCCGCCATGACCGGCGCGGCCACCGGACGCCTCGAAGGCACTGAAGAGCACTCCGGAGACGGTGACGCCCGATGATGAAATTCGACAAGGACAAGCTGATCATCGGGGCCGCCGGCCCGGTGCTCGCGCTCGTCTCCGCGTTCGTGCTCACCGTCCTGGTGCTGCTCGCGACGGGCCTGGACCCGATCGAGCCGATCACGCTGATGATCGACAACGCCGCGTACTCCGACATCCAGGTGCTGATCGTCAACCAGGCCGGGATCTACTACCTGGCGGCCCTGGCCGTGGCCATCGGGTTCCGGATGAACCTGTTCAACATCGGCGTCGACGGCCAGTACCGGCTCGCCGCGATGGTGTCGGCCCTGGTCGGCGCCTCGATCGAGCTGCCCGGCCCGCTGCACATCCTGCTGATCGTGCTCGTCGCCATGCTCACCGGCGCCTTCTGGTCCGGCATCGCCGGCATCCTGAAGACCACCCGGGGCGTCTCCGAGGTCGTCTCGACGATCATGCTGAACGCCATCGCGACCTCCCTGGTCGCCTGGCTGATCCTGCCGAAGAACTTCGGCGTGCAGCCCGCGGGCTCCAACAACCTCACCACCGGCAGGATCGCGGAGTCCGGCTGGTTCCCCGGCATCGACATGGGCGAGGGCAACGGCGTCGTCTACGGCTTCACCTTCGTCGCCCTCGCCCTCGGCGTCGTCTACTGGTTCGTCCTCAACCGCACCCGGTTCGGCTTCGACCTGCGCGCCACCGGCGCCAGCGAGTCCGCCGCCCAGGCCAGCGGCGTCGACGCCAAGAAGATGGTCCTCACCTCGATGCTGCTCTCGGGCGCGCTGGCCGGCCTCTCCGGCATGCCGACGCTGCTCGGCGAGTCCCACACGTACAGCCTCGACTTCCCCACCGGTGTCGGCTTCACCGCCATCACCATCGCCCTGCTCGGCCGCAACCACCCGGTCGGCATCCTCTTCGCGGCCCTGCTCTTCGCGTTCCTCGACAAGGCGTCCTCGACGCTGGACACCGAGGGTTACCCGAAGGAGATCACCCAGATCATGCAGGGCATCATCGTGATCGCCGTGGTCGTCTCCTACGAGCTCGTCCGCCGTTACGGCCTCCGCCGCCAGCAGCAGAAGGTCGGCGAGGAACTCGCCGCCGGCGGCGCCCTCAAGACCGACAAGGAGGTCTCGGCATGAGCACCGCCACCGCCACCAAGCCGAGCGCCGCGCCCAAGGGCGGCGGGCGCCGCAAGCTCACCCTGCCGTGGATCCTGCTGATCGTCGCGGCCGGACTCGTCCTCTTCTCCCTGGTCCGGGTCGTCTCCGGGGCCGACGACCTCACCTCCGTGGGCCAGGTCTCCGGCGCGCTCCAGCTCGCCGTCCCGATCGGCCTCGCCGGTCTCGGCGGCCTGTGGGCCGAGCGCGCGGGCGTCGTCAACATCGGCCTCGAAGGCATGATGGTGCTCGGCACCTGGTTCGGTGCCTGGGCCGGCTACCAGTGGGGCCCCTGGACGGGCGTCCTGCTCGGGCTCGTCGGCGGCGCGCTGGGCGGTCTGCTCCACGCGGTCATCACCGTCACGTTCAACGTGAACCACATCGTCTCCGGTGTGGCGATCAACATCCTCGCGGTCGGTTTCACCCAGTACCTGTCGAACTTCACGTTCGCCGAGGCCGAGGGCGGCTCCTCCAAGCAGTCGCCGCGCGTCGAGGAGATCACCAAGATCACCGTCCCGGGGCTCTCCGACTGGCTCCAGGACCTCCAGGCCAAGCACTGGTTCCTGGTCTCCGACCTCGCCGGCATCCTCGGCGGCCTGGTCACCAACCTGTCGCTGCTCACCGTCGTCGCGATCCTGCTGATCCCGGCCACCTGGTGGGTGCTGTGGCGCACGGCCTTCGGCCTGCGGCTGCGCTCCTGCGGCGAGAACCCGGTCGCCGCCGAGTCCCTGGGCGTCAACGTCTACAAGTACAAGTACATCGCCGTCACCGTCTCCGGCGCCCTCGCCGGTCTCGGCGGCGCCTTCCTCGCGATCGTCGCCACCGGCATCTACCAGGAGGGCCAGACCGGCGGCCGCGGCTACATCGGTCTCGCCGCGATGATCTTCGGCAACTGGATGCCCGGCGGCATGGCGCTCGGCGCGGGCCTCTTCGGCTTCACCGACAGCCTCAAGCTGCGCGGCGGTGCCGAGAACGTCCACGCGCTGCTGCTCCTGGTCGCGGTCCTCCTGGTGATCGCCGCCCTCTGGCAGCTGTACAAGAAGAAGTACGTGGCCGCGGTGGTCGCCGCCGTCTTCTCCGCCGGGTTCTTCCTCTGGTACGGGCTGACCGACGAGGTCCCGAGCCAGTTCGTCGACGCCGCCCCGTACATCACCACCCTGCTCGTGCTCGCCCTGTCGGCGCAGCGCCTGCGGATGCCGAAGGCGGACGGCCTTCCGTACCGGAAGGGGCAGGGCAAGTGAGCGCGGACCCCTCCGGCACCGGTCTTCCCGAGTCCGGCTGGGAGGCCCTGCGGGTCGCGGCGCGCGAGGCGATGTCCCACGCGTACGCCCCCTACTCGGACTACCCGGTCGGCGCGGCGGCCCTCGTGGACGACGGGCGGACGGTCTCCGGCTGCAACGTGGAGAACGCCTCCTTCGGCATCGGCCTGTGCGCCGAGTGCGGGCTCGTCTCGCAGCTCCGGGCGACCGGCGGCGGCCGGCTGACCCACTTCGTCTGCGTGGACGGCCGGGGCGAGTCCCTGGTCCCGTGCGGCCGCTGCCGGCAGCTCCTGTACGAGTTCGGCGGACCCGAGCTGATCCTGGAGACCCCGGCCGGGTTCCTGACCCTGGCCGAGATGCTCCCGCAGGCGTTCGGCCCGGACCACCTCGGCACGTAGCACTTCGGAGCGGCCCTTCCGGCACGATGGGGAGGGCCGCTCCTCCTTTCCCCTTCTATGCGCGTAGAAAGAGGCACCACCCCATGGACGTCATCTCCGTCATCCGCACCAAGCGGGACAAGGGCGAGCTGAGCCCGGAACAGATCGACTGGGTCATCGACGCCTACACCCGCGGCGCGGTCGCCGACGAGCAGATGTCCGCCCTGGCCATGGCGATCCTGCTGAACGGCATGAACCGCGACGAGATCGCCCGCTGGACCGCGGCCATGATCGCCTCCGGCGAGCGCATGGACTTCTCCTCGCTCTCCCGCCCCACCGCCGACAAGCACTCCACCGGCGGCGTCGGCGACAAGATCACCCTCCCGCTCGCCCCGCTCGTCGCCGCCTGCGGCGCGGCCGTGCCGCAGCTCTCCGGCCGGGGCCTCGGCCACACCGGCGGCACCCTCGACAAGCTGGAGTCGATCCCCGGCTGGCGCGCGCTGCTCTCCAACGAGGAGATGCTGCACGTCCTCGACACCACCGGCGCGGTCATCTGCGCGGCGGGCGACGGCCTCGCCCCGGCGGACAAGAAGCTGTACGCGCTCCGCGACGTCACCGGCACGGTCGAGGCGATCCCGCTGATCGCCTCCTCGATCATGTCCAAGAAGATCGCCGAGGGCACCGGCTCGCTCGTCCTGGACGTCAAGGTCGGCACCGGCGCCTTCATGAAGACCATCGAGGACGCCCGCGAGCTGGCCTCCACCATGGTGCGGCTCGGCACCGACAGCGGTGTGAAGACGGTCGCGCTCCTCACCGACATGTCCACCCCGCTCGGCCTGACCGCCGGCAACGCCCTGGAGATCCGCGAGTCGGTCGAGGTCCTCGCGGGCGGCGGCCCGGCGGACGTCGTCGAGCTGACGCTCGCGCTCGCCCGCGAGATGCTCGACGCGGCCGGGATCAAGGACGCCGACCCGGCGAAGGCCCTCGCGGACGGCTCCGCGATGGACGTCTGGCGCCGGATGATCGCGGCCCAGGGCGGCGACCCGGACGCGGCCCTCCCGGTCGCCCGCGAGCAGCACGTCGTGACGGCCCCGTCGTCCGGCGTCCTGACCCGCCTCGACGCGTACGACATCGGCGTCGCCGCCTGGCGCCTGGGCGCGGGCCGCGCCCGCAAGGAGGACCCGGTGCAGGCGGGCGCGGGCGTCGAGCTGCACGCCAAGCCGGGCGACACGGTCACGGCGGGCCAGCCCCTGCTGACCCTGCACACGGACACCCCGGAGAAGTTCGACTACGCCCTGGGCTCCCTGGAGGGCGCCTGGGACATCGCCCCGGCGGGCACGGGCTTCACGGCCTCCCCGATCGTCCTGGACCGCATCGCGTAACGGCCTCGGCACGTGCCGATGGCCCTTTCGGGCGAACGGGACCGGTGGACCCCCACCGGTCCCGTTCGGCATGCTGGGATCGGTGACGACCGACCGAGGAGCACACCATGAGCGCACTCGCTGCCGAGCCCGGGCAGGGCTGGGACGACGTCGTCCGCATCTGGCACGAGATGGACGGGCCCGAGGGCTGCAAGGTGGAGATCATCGAGGGGATCATCACCGTGGCACCGTCACCCGCCAACCAGCACAACAGCATCGCGGAAGAGATCCAGCGCGGGCTGTACCGGGTGATCCCGGACGACCTGGGCGTCTATCAGACGCAGGCCGTCGCGATCCCCGCACGGGCGGGCATGTACATCCCCGACCTGTTGATCGCGCCCAAGGCGGCACTGCGGGAGTCCGACGGCCACTCCATCCCGGCCGCGGAGGCGGAACTCGTCGTGGAGATCACCTCGAAGTCGAACGCGAACCACGACCGGATCGCGAAGGCGGCCGGCTACGCGGCAGCCGGCGTGCCGCTCTACCTCCTGGTCGACCGCTGGGCGCCGGGCGGGCCGACGGTCACGCTCTACGGGCAGCCCGCGTCCGACGTCTACCGCGTCCTCCGTGCCGTCCCCTTCGGTGAGAAGATCCACCTCCCCGCCCCCTTCGACCTCACCCTCGACACGGGCGAGTTCCCTGCCGGCTGACCCCCAGCAGCCCCGGCAGCGCCCGCATGTCCTCGAAGACCACCGTCCCCGGCCCCGCCAGCCGGTCCACGCGGGTCAGGCCGCCGCAGTAGCCGAAGGCGCGCATGCCGGCCGCGCGGGCCGCCTCCACTCCGTACGGGCTGTCCTCCACGACGGCGCACCGTTCCGGCCGGACCCCCATGACGGCGGCGGCGTGCAGGAAGAGGTCCGGGGCGGGCTTGCCCCGGGCGACGTCGCGGGCGCTGAAGATCCGGCCCTCGAAGCGCTCCAGGAGCCCGGTGCGGCCGAGGTTGCGCCGAATGGCGGAGTGGCTGCCGTTGGAGGCCAGGCAGTACGGGACGGACAACGTGTCCAGCACGTCGGCGACGCCCTCGACGGCGGTCAGCTCCGCGTCCAGGGCGTCCTCGTACCGCTGCCGGAAGGGCTCGTGCCAGCCGGGCTCCAGGGGGCGACCGATCCGCTCCTCCAGGATCGCCGTCAGCACCTCGTGGGAGGAGCCCACGAACTGCTCCACGATCTCCGCCTCGGTGAACTCCGCCCCGAGACCGGAGAACACCTCCCGGTCCACTCGGCAGTAGATCCGCTCGCTGTCCACCAGGACGCCGTCACAGTCGAAGATCACCACTTCGACAGGGTCGAGATTCATGATCGACAGCGTACGCAGGGGCCCTCCGGTGCTTCTCCGCCCCTCCTTGCCCGGTCTCACCGGCCGGTCGGACACCGGGCGGCTCCTCGCCGTGCCTCCGATCGCCTCTGCGCGCGGCTCACCGCCGCACCGCCCGCCGCCGATCGCTCTCCGGACGGCACGTGGGTCACGGGGAGGGCCCGGGCCCGGACTCCGTCGGGTTCGGCCCGTACGGCGGTCCGTTACCGCTGTTCCGCCGGCTGCGCGCGTTGGCCTCGGCGACGAGGGCGCTCAGCAGCTCCGCACCGGTGAGGGGGTGCAGGTCGGTCGGCGCGACCTCCCACGCGAGGCCGCCGCAGAGGGGGCGGAGCCGGAGGTGCGCGCCCCCGGCCCCCGTGACGCGGCCCACGACGTTGCGGGTGGTGTCGAGGACGACCGCGCCGACCCGGGGGAGGCCGTCGCCTTCGTCCGTCACCGCGTGAGCCCGTTCGTGATCACGGCGGCGAGCGCGTGGGCGACGGGCGCGGAGCAGACGCCGAGGTGGACGAGGGCGTAGCGGGCGTCCTCCTCGCGCTCGTCCGGCCACGGGGTGCGGACGTCCAGGGCGGGGAGCTGGACGCCGGCCCGGGAGAGGGCGGCGGCGAGGGCGTCCCGCGCGTCCAGGGCTTCCTGGATCTTGGGCGTGATGGTGACCGGCTCGTGCGGGGCGGATGTCATGGGGCTCACTCCTCGTGGGTCGGTTCGTCCGTTTCCCGGACCCGGTGACATGCGGTGGATTACGCTGCGTAGTCCGGATGTGACGAGGATGTGCCCGGTCGCGGGCGGCCCGGGTGTGGACGGGGGAGTGCTTCCCCGCCGTACGGCGCCGGTTCCACACCTTCCACAACCCGTCGTACGGTCCGCCCGCGCGAGCGACTCGGAGAGGAGCGCCATGCCGCAGCGACGAGTGGTCAGCGGCCGCAGCCAGGAGCCGCGCCAGCGGTTCGCCGAGGAGCTGCGGATGCTCCGGACCGGTCGCAGGCTGAGCCTGCGGCAGCTCGGGGAACGGGTGGGCTGGGACTGGTCCCTGTTCGGGAAGATGGAGAAGGGCGAGACGCTGGGCAGTCCGGACGTCGTCCGGGCCCTGGACACGTTCTACGGGACGCCGGAGCTGCTGCTCGCCCTGTGGGAACTGGCGGCCGGGGACAAGTCCCAGTTCAAGGAACGGTACCGGCGGTACATGACGCTGGAGGCCGAGGCGGTGAGCCTGTGGCACTTCGCGGTGAGCGTGCTGCCGGGGTTGTTGCAGACGCCGGAGTACGCGCGGGAACTGCTGGCGGCGGGCGGATACAAAGGAAAGGAGTTGGACCAGCAGGTCGAAGCCCGGATGGACCGGAAGGCGCTGCTGGAGGGGGAGGACGCACCGCCGTTCAGAACGATCCTGGCAGAGGCGGTTCTCCGGACACCGCTGCGAGACGCGGGAGAGTGGCGCACACAGCTCGAACACCTGCTGGAGGTGGCGGAGCGCCCGGACGTGACGTTGCAGATCCTCCCTCTGCGCACCGGTGTGCACGGTCTGAACAGCACCGCCGTGATGTTCCTGCGACTGCACAGCGGGCGTACCGTTGCGTACACGGAGAACGCCCACCACGGCGAGCTGATCGAGGAGAGCACTTCGGTCGAGCCCTTGCAGCGTGCGTACGATGCGATGCGTGACCTGGCGCTTTCTCCGGCCGAGTCGCAGAAGTTCGTTCTGGCCTTGTTGGAGGAAGTACCGTGCGACGCATCGACCTGAGTGCTGCTTCTTGGCGCAAGAGTTCCTACAGCAACTCCGACGGTGGCGAATGCGTCGAGGTCTCCGACGACTTCGCCCCCCTCGTCGTCCCCGTACGCGACAGCAAGACTCCGCGCGGCCCGGTCCTCGTGTTCCCGGCGGGTGGCTGGTCCTCCTTCGTCACGGCGGTCAAGGACGGCCGGCTGAACCGCTGAGCGCGTGACGACGGCCCCGCGGACCTTCCGGTCCGCGGGGCCGTCGGCGTACCCGGGCCTGCTTCCCGGACGTACGCCCCGCAGGGCACCCCGCGCGGGCCGCCGTCCGTCGGGCCGTGCCGCCCCGCTCCACCCGCCGGTCGCCCCCGACCGGAGGCGTCTCCGATGAGTTTCCGTCCCCGGGCCGGTCACATCGGGCGTGGACACCAGCCAGCCGGGCGCCGGCGAACCGGACACCGGCCGCCCCCTCGTCGTGACCCTGACCGCCCGGCCCGGACGGGAGGAGGTCGCCCGCCTCTGCGCGCGGCTCGCCGCCGCCCCGCCCGCCGGGGTGGTCTGCGAGGCCGGCGCGCTCGTACGGGCCGACCTCGCCGCCGTCGACGCCCTCGCCCGGCTCGGGCTCGCGGCGGCCCGGCACGGCCACCGCATCCGCTTTCGCGGAGTGGGGCCCGACCTGCGGGTCCTGCTCCGGCTCGCCGGGCTGGAGGAGACGTTAGGCCTCTAGCCGTTCCGGCAGCCCGAAGAGCGGGAACCAGCGCGGGGTGTCCAGGAAGAAGTCCATCCCGGCCACCTTGCCGTCCCGCAGCTCCAGGACGATCAGCGCCCAGGGGCTGTAACCGCCCTCCGGGTCCGGGTGGTAGTGCGCGAAGGCCGGGGAGCCGTTGGCCACCGTCGGGACCAGCTTCGAACCGCGGCACACGTCGCCGACGCCCAGCATCCAGCCCACGATGTCGTCGTGGCCCCGGAGCCACAGGTCGTACGGCGGCATGGTCATCGTCGCGTCCTCGTGGAGGAGCGCGGTCAGCGCCTTCATGTCGTAGCCCTCGAAGGCGGCCACGTACCGCTCCAGGAGCGCCTTCTGCTCCTCGTCCAGCGGGTCCGCCGCGTCCGAGGCGGCCGGCGCCCGCTCGGCCAGGGTCGCGCGGGCCCGCTGGAGCGCGCTGTTGACCGAGGCGACGGAGGTGTCGAGCAGCTCCGCGACCTCGCTCGCCCGCCAGGCCAGCACCTCGCGCAGGATGAGGACCGCCCGCTGTTTGGGCGGCAGGTGCTGGAGCGCGGCCACGAACGCGAGCCGCACGGTCTCCCGGGCGACGGCCGCCTCCGCCGGGTCCGCCACCGAGGGCAGTACCCGCCCGTCCGGCACCGGCTCCAGCCAGGTGATCTCGGGCTGCTTCACGAGCTGCGCCCGCGCCACCGGCGTCGGGCCGGTCAGGTCCATCGGCCGCGCCCGCCGGTTGCCCGCGTTCAGCGCGTCCAGGCAGACGTTGGTGGCGATCCGGTACAGCCAGGACCGCAGCGAGGAGCGGCCCTCGAAGGAGTCGACGGCCTTCCATGCGCGGACCATGGTGTCCTGCACCGCGTCCTCCGCCTCGAAGGACGAGCCGAGCATCCGGTAGCAGTAACCGGTCAGTTCACGGCGGTACTTGTCGAGTTCCTCGGTCGTCACGACCGCGGCGTCGTTCATCGGGTCACACCCCACTCACCCCTCACCGGCACCCGTCCGGTGCCGGTGAGAGGGAAGTTACCGGGTCCGGCGCTCCGGCCGCACGGGTTCACCGGACAGGCCCTGGTTCAGCCCTGGACGGTGACGACCATCCGCGGCAGCACTCTGCCGGTGAGGGAGCCCGACGGGACGTCCCCTGTGCGGACGGCGCCCATCGCCCGGTAGAAGGGCTCGGCATTCGGGTCCGCGTCGATCATGAGCCGGGTGAACCCCAGGTCCCGCCCGGCGGCGACGGTGTGCTCGAACAGCAGGCGGCCGATCCCCCGGCCGATGGCCCGCGGATCGACGAACATCATGCCCAGGACACCGGTGGGCGGCTCTCCCTCAAGGGTCGTGAAGCCCAGGACGCGACCCTCCCGTTCGGCCACCACGGCCCGCCGACGCGTGACCTCGTTCGCGGCGACGGTGAGCTCCTCCCGACACGCTTCCAGGAACTCGGCGCCATATCCCCAATGCGCCTTGGACCGCAGCGCCAAGTCGGTGAGCACCCCGGCTTCCGTCGCCCGTGCGGGCCTGATCAACACGTCCATCTACGCCCCCCGATCAGGTGTGGGTCTTTCGGTCTTCGCACCCCGCGGTCGTGCGGAGTCCGCTCCGGCCGCACGGGTTCACCGGGGTGATCCGGTCGGAACGGGCCCGGGATCCCGGGTAGCCTCGCCCCGTGACGGATCAGGAGCAGTACGTCCGGTACCGGGAGGACTCCAGGGTGCTGGCGGCCATCGGGAAACATGTCGACGCCCAGGTCGGCCGCGTCACGGTGCGCCTGCCCAGGGCCGTGGCCGAGGCCGCGGTGGCCGCCTGGGAGCGTGACGAGTCGGGCGACGTCGGCGAGGAGACCCATGAGCAGTACGAGCTGCGGAGCCGGGCCGGTGACCTGGCGCTGATCGGCCTGGAGATCTCGGAGCGCGGGCGCCCGGAGGGCGAGGAGGTCGTCGTCGACCTGCACGTCCACTCCGCGGGGGCGGCCTGGCTGGCGGCGCAGTAGTCGGGCCGCGGCGGCCACCGGCCCGCCGCCCCGGCGGTGCCGGCCCGGGGCGGGTACGCGTACCCGCCCCGGGCCGGTGGAGCGGGAACCGGCCGGGATCAGGTTCCCGGCTTGCGTCCGTAGACGAAGACGTCGTCGCCGTTCCGCAGCAGGTTCCAGTACGCCTTCGCGTCGGCCGGCCGCATGTTCACGCAGCCGCCCGAACCCGGCGGGTTCCACATGGACTTGGTGGTCGAGTGGAACGCCTGGCCGCCGTCGAAGAACTGCGAGTACGGCATGGAGACGTGGTAGATCGTGGACCAGTGGTTGATGTTCCGCCAGTAGATCTTCTTCAGGCCGGTACGGGTCTCGGTCCCGTCCTTGCCCGTGCGCACCGGCACCGGACCGTACTTCAGCTTGGCGCCGTCCTGGATCCACGTGAGCTGCCGCGTCAGGTCCACGCAGGCGATCCGGCCCTTGTTGGTCGGGCACTTGCGGTCCTTGTTGGGGTTCTTCCCGGCCGCCCTCTGCTGCAGCATCGTGTTCATGGTGCGCCAGGTGACCGTCCCCGCGTACCCGGCGGCCGGCGTGATGCCGTGCGTCCTCTGGAAGGACTGGATGGCCTTGCAGTCGGCGGCCGACTGGCGTCCGTCGGCCGTCCGGCCCAGGAACTTCTCCACCTGCTTCTGGTACGGCCCGGTCGTCACGTTGCAGGACGCGGCCTCCGCCGTCCCCGCGCCGAGCGCCACCGTCAGCGGCACCACGAGCGCCGTCAGGCCGGCCGTGACGGCGGCTCTGCGGCCCGTCCGCCGTATGTATTCCCTCATGATCGTCAACACCCCCTGGAGTTCTGCACCTCAAGACGCACGGAGGAGTCTGCCGGTTGCGGCCCGCCCGCCGGAAGACCGCGCCGGTTGCGTCAGGCCGTCGCCGGACCGAGCCGCCGCGCCTCCACGCGCGCGCTGTGCGTGCCGTACAGGGTGATCGAGACGACGCCGAGGACCGCGACCAGGCCCAGCAGGACCGTGCCCGCCCAGCCGCCCGCGTGGAAGGCGACCGCGCCGAGCGTGCCGCCCGCGCTGGAGCCCAGGTAGTACGCGGACTGGTAGAGCGCCGACGCCTGCGCCCGGCCCGTCCGCGCCGTGCGGCTCACCGAGGAGGAGGCGACCGCGTGGCCCGCGAAGAAGCCGGCCGTGATCAGGACCAGGCCCGCCAGGACCGCCGGCAGCGCGTCGGAGAGCGACAGGAGCAGACCGGCGGCGGTGGTGGAGACCGCCAGGTAGAGCGCGCCGCGCCGGCCGAGTCGCCCGACGAGCCGTCCGGCCGCCGCGGAGGAGACCGTGCCCACCAGGTAGACCAGGAAGATCGAGCCGATGACGCCCTGCGGCAGCGAGAACGGGGCCTCCGCCAGGCGGTAGCCGATCACCGTGTAGACCGCGCCGAACACCGTCATGAACAGGGCGCCGATCGCGTACAGCCGCGCCAGGAGCGGGTTCGCGAGGTGGGTGCGCACGGTCCGGGCGAGCGTCTTCGGGCTCAGGGTGCCGGGGGTGAAGTGCCGGGCCTTCGGCAGCAGCGCCCGGAAGGCCAGCGCGCACACCAGGGAGACCAGGCCGACGGCGGCCAGTCCGGCCCGCCAGCCCCACAGCTGGGCCACCCAGCCGGTCAGCAGCCGGCCGCTCATCCCGCCGATCGAGTTGCCCGCCACGAAGAGGCCGATCGCGCCGGCCAGGGCGCGGGGCCGCACCTCCTCGGCGAGGTAGGCCATCGCGGAGGCCGGGAGTCCGGCGAGCGCCGCGCCCTGGAGGGCGCGCAGCGCGATCAGCGACTCCAGGTTCGGGGCGAGCGGCACGAGGAGCGCGAGGGCGACCGCGGCCGTCAGGGAGGCGGTCATCATCGCGCGGCGGCCGAAGCGCTCCGAGAGGGCGCTGAGCGGCAGGACGCAGAGGGCGAGGGCGCCGGTGGCGGCGGAGACCGTCCAGGAGGCGGCGGAGGCCGTGGCGCCGAACGCGGCGGAGACGGCCGGGAGGAGCGCCTGCGTGGAGTAGAGGAGCGTGAAGGTGGCGAGGCCCGCGGCGAAGAGCGCGAGGCTCGTCCGGCGGTAGGCGGGCGTGCCCGGGGCGAGGCGGGTGTCGGGGGTGGGGAGGCCGGCGGTCGCGGTGGCGGCGACCGCCCTGGTACTGGCGGAAGGCATGCCACGAACGTAGGCCGACGGGTTTCATGCGTCCAATGCACGGAACTGCTGTAATCGTTCCCATGGAGCATGAGCACAGGTCACGCCCCCGCCTGTCACCGAACAGTAACGAAGAAGACATGGGGTCGGTGCTGGCGCCCCGGCTCGCGTACTTCGCCGCCGTCGCCCGCCACGAGCACGTGACCCGGGCGGCGGCCGAGACGGGCGTCCCGCAGTCCACGCTCTCCCGGGCGATCGTCCGGCTCGAACAGGACCTCGGCGTCACCCTCTTCGCCCGCCGGGGCCGCACGGTCGCCCTCACCCCGGCGGGCCGCCGCTTCCTCACCGCCGCCGAACGGGCCCTCGCGGAGGTGGAGCGGGCCGCCGACACCGTACGGGCCGACGCGGACCCCGCCTCCGGACGGGTCGCCTTCGGCTTCCTGCACACCATGGGCTCCGAGACCGTCCCCGGGCTGATCCGCGCCTTCCGCGTCGACCACCCCCGGGTCCGCTTCACCCTGGTCCAGAACTACGGCGAGGCCATGATCGAACGGCTCCGGGCCGGGGACCTCGACCTCTGCCTGACCTCGCCGGTGCCCGACGCCCCCGACCTGGTGGCCCGGCGCCTCGACGAGCAGCGGCTGCGGCTCGTCGTGCCGGACGAGCACCGGCTCGCCGGACGCCGGCGGGTGCGGCTCGCGGAGGCCGCCGACGAGACCTTCGTGACCCTGGAGCCGGGCTACGGGCTGCGCCGCATCACCGACGACCTGTGCGCGGAGGCCGGGTTCAGGCCCCGGGTGGCCTTCGAGGGCGAGGAGGCCGAGACCCTGCGCGGCCTGGTGGCCGCCGGCCTCGGCGTCGCGCTGCTGCCCCCGCCGGCCGTCCCCCGCCCCGGCGTCGTCGAGCTGACCGTCACCGCCCCGCGCGCGGTCCGCGAGATCGGCGTCGCCTGGCTCGACGGCCACCCGGACACCGCCCCGGTGGCCGCCTTCAAGAAGTTCCTGCTCGGCCGGCGCGGCCACCTGCTGCCGAAGGAGCCCCCGCGCTCCCCGTGAGCGGGACGCCCGGCTCACCGCCGTCGCGCGCTCCCGAACCCCACCGCCAGCGGCATCCGCAGACCCAGCGGCGGGGGCGCCGCCATCGCGTCGGTCAGCGGCCGGGCGACCGGCCGGGCGAAGAGGGAGCCGAGGACGAAGTCCGCCGCGAGGGCCCGCACCTCGGCCGCGTACTGGCGCAGCGCGTGGCCGTCCGAGTGCACCTCGAAGCGGCAGGTGTCCCGGTTCGCCTTCTTCGCCCGCTCGGCGAACCGGAACGACAGCTCCGGGTCCGTCCGCGCGTCGTTCGTGCCGTGCACCAGGAGCACCCGGCGCCCCACCAACTGCCGCACCGGCTCCGGTTCCGCCGCCACGTCGTCCTCCGGCAGCCACGGCGCCAGCGCCAGGACCGCGCCGACCGCCTCCTGTCCGGCCGCCCGCAGCGCGGCCCGGCCGCCGAGCCCGTGCCCGGCGAGGCAGACGGGGACGTCGCCGTAGCGCCGTACCGCCTCCGTGACCGCCCAGGAGGCGTCCGCCGCGAGGTCCGCGTCCGTACCGTTCCAGCCCCGCGCCCGGTAGCGCACCACGTGCGCGGCCAGCCCCTCGGACCGGCCCGCGCGCTCCAGGGCGCGCCCGAGCGGGAGCATCGCCGCGTGGGCCCGCAGGGAGGCCCGCCGCCCCGACATCGGCTCGCCGTCCGGCAGGAGCAGCACCACGCCGCCCACCGCCGACGTGCGGGAACCTCCAACGGGCCGTCCGAGCCGGGGTCTCCGTGCGTCGGGCGGTCCCACGAGTGCGAAGTGCGCCATGACAGAACAGTCTCAGAATCGGAGGTGTACGCCAGTGGTACGCGCGATCTCTGTTACGTATCGTCCCGGGAGGCGAACGCCCGTGCCGTTCCGTCCCGTTCGAAACAGGAGACGGCACCGATCGTCTCGAACCCCCTCCGGGCGTACCAGCGGTGCGGCCAGTCGTCCGGGTCCGCGGTCAGGAAGCGGGTGGCGCAGCCCGCCCCGGCGGCCAGGTGCAGCGCCGTGTCCAGGACGGCCCCGGCGTGCCCCCGCCCGAGGTGGTCCCCGTCCGTGACCAGGTCCTCGATCTGGGCCACCCCGCCCGCCGGGTCCAGGTACAGGTCGGCCCACCCGGCCACCGCGCCGTCCGCGTCGCGGGAGGCGAGGAACCGGACGTCCTCCGCGCCCCGCCGCCGGGCCGTCCGCCGCTCCACCAGATCGCGGACGTGCGCCGCCGAGGCGTGCGGCGCGATGCGGCGCCAGGACGCGGTGACCGGTCCGCGGAGCGCGTCCAGGTCCGTCTCCCGGGCCCCGCCGTGCGCCGGGACCGGCCCCTTGTGCCGCATGAGCAGCGTGACCGAGTGCCGGTACCCCGCCCGGGCCATCGGCTCCCGGCAGGCGGCGGCGACCTCCTCGCGCAGGACGTACGCGTGGCGGTACGGGAGGTGGCCCATCAGCGCCTCGATCCGGGCGGGCAGCGCCTCGGGACCTGTCTCCCCGTCGACCAGCACGTGGTTGTTGCCCCGGGACAGCGCGTACGCGTCGTCGAACACGGCGAAGCCGCCGGGGAAGCCGACGGTGCGGGCCGCCTGGCGGCGGTGGAAGGCGGACAGGAAACCGTGGACGCGGCGCAGCTCGGCGCGGTGGGCCCCGGAGGCCGGTGTCGGGGTGGTCATGGTCGCAGGCTAGGGCGTACCGCGGCGGCGTCGGCGCGGGGGCCGGGGCGCGGGCCGGGGGCCGCGGCGGGGAAACCGTCGTGGGCCGGGCGCCGCGAGGCGCTCTCTACGCGCGTAGGGGCTAGAGTGCCGCAATGACGAGCCAGAACCCCAACGTCCCCACCGCGGACCAGATCCGCCGTGCCCCGAAGGTGCTGCTCCACGACCACCTCGACGGCGGACTGCGCCCCGGCACGATCATCGAACTCGCCCGGGAGCAGGGCTACGAGCAGCTTCCGGAGACGGAACCGGACAAGCTCGGCGCCTGGTTCCGGGAAGCCGCCGACTCCGGCTCCCTGGAGCGGTACCTGGAGACCTTCGCGCACACCTGCGCCGTCATGCAGACCCGGGAGGCCCTCTTCCGCGTCGCCGCCGAGTGCGCCGTCGACCTCGCCGAGGACGGCGTGGTCTACGCGGAGGTGCGGTACGCCCCCGAGCAGCACCTGGAGGGCGGCCTCACCCTCGAAGAGGTCGTGGAGGCCGTCAACGACGGGTTCCGCGAGGGCGAGCGGCGGGCCAGGGCCGACGGGCACCGCATCCGGGTCGGCGCCCTGCTCACCGCCATGCGGCACGCCGCCCGCTCCCTGGAGATCGCCGAACTCGCCAACGCCCACCGGGACTCCGGCGTCGTCGGCTTCGACATCGCGGGCGCCGAGGCCGGCTACCCGCCCACCCGCCACCTCGACGCCTTCGAGTACCTCAAGCGGGAGAACAACCACTTCACGATCCACGCCGGGGAGGCGTTCGGGCTCCCCTCCATCTGGCAGGCGCTCCAGTGGTGCGGGGCCGACCGCCTCGGCCACGGCGTCCGGATCATCGACGACATCGAGGTCGCCGACGACGGCTCGGTGCGCCTCGGCCGCCTCGCCGCCTACGTCCGCGACAAGCGCGTCCCCCTGGAGATGTGCCCCTCCTCCAACCTCCAGACCGGTGCCGCCGCCTCGATCGCGGAGCACCCCATCGGCCTGCTCCGCACCCTGCACTTCCGCGCCACGGTCAACACCGACAACCGCCTCATGAGCGGGACCAGCATGAGCCGCGAATTCGAGCTGCTGACCGAGGCGTTCGATTACACGCTCGACGACATGCAATGGTTTTCCGTCAATGCGATGAAGTCGGCGTTCATTCCTTTCGATGAAAGACTCGCCATGATCAACGAGGTCATCAAGCCCGGCTACGCCGAGCTGAAGTCCGAATGGCTGTTCCAGGGCTCCGCTCCGACCAGCGGTTCTTCCCGTACGGGAGGCTGAACGGGGCTCCGTGGAGGGGGCGGGAGCGGCCGGGTCGGCACGACACCCGGCCGCTTTCCGGTGTTTGCGGGGGTGTCGCGCGGTGGTTAGGTTGCTAAGCCGCTCTGCATTCCCGATTCCCCGGATTTCCCCTCCCGGCTTTTCCGGCCCGCCCGGAAGCCCCCGGATTCCCCAAGGAAGTTTTACAGATGAAGCAGTCCGCCAAGAAGCTCGGTGTCGTCGCCCTCGGTGCCGCTTTCGCCGCTGCCGCCGCCGGCACGGCCTCCGCCGCCCCGGTCGCGCCCGCCGTTCCCGACGCGCTCGGCCTGGTCACCCAGTCCGTTCCGCTGGGAGACGGCCTCACCGAGCTCCCCGACGGTGCCGCCGAGTCCCTCGGTGCCGGGCAGGGCGCCCTCGGCCAGGGTCTGGACCAGGGTGTGAAGACCCTCCCGGCCGCCGCCGGCCAGGCCACCGGGAACCTCCCGCTCGACACCGCCGCCGGCGGCCTCGGCGCCACCCCCCTCGGGGGGCTCCTCGGCGGCCTCCCGCTCGCCGGTCTCCCGCTGAACGGCCTGCCCCTCGGCTGACCCGGCCCGTAGGGGCCGGTACGAGCCCGTACGGGACCCCTGCGGCACGGAAGAGGGGCGCGCACCCGGGTTCCACCCCGGGTGCGCGCCCCTTCGCGCGTGCGCGCCGCCTACCAGGCGGTGCTCGGCGTCTTCTCCCCCGGCAGCAGCACCCACAGCGCCAGGTACAGCAGGAACTGCGGGCCCGGCAGCAGGCACGAGACCAGGAAGATCACGCGCATCGTTGTCGCGGAGGTGCCGAAGCGCCGTGCCAGCGCCGCGCACACACCGCCGATCACGCGTCCGTCACGGGGGCGGATCAGTGCGGCCATGGTGGGCTCCTTCGAAGTCGGTCCGGGAACCGCTCCTGCGGCTCCCGACCCCTCCATACTGCCGCCGGAAAAGGGGACGAAGCGTCCGTCTACCGGGCGATCGGGACCCTGGTAATCGTCGGGGTCGCACCCTGAGAACCCTCGTCCCGGAGCAGGGCGGAACCCCGGCCCCGCACGGTCCCTCCGGAGGAGCCCGTACGGCCCGCCTCCGCCCTGCGGCGCAGCCGGGACCGTCCGGCCGGGACCAGCAGGAGGTGCGCGAGCGCCACCCCGGCCGTGTTCAGGAGCACCGAGTCCACGTCCACGACCTGGCCCGGCACCGCCGTCTGCAACAGCTCCACCGCGAGCGACACCAGCGCCCCGGCGGCGGTCGTCCGCGCCAGCGAGGCCCAGCCGGAGACGCGGAGCCGTCCGTCGGCCATCGGGAGCAGCACCCCGAGCGGGGCGAGGAGCACCAGGCCCTCCCCGATCAGCCGGGCCGCCTCGGCACCGCCGAGCGCGAGATCGGCCCGCAGACCGTCCAGCGGGACCGTGTTCGGCGGGGTCACCCAGGCCACGTCGCGCGGCCGCAGGGCGACCCAGGCGACGAGGAGCAGATGCGCGAGGAGGAGGACGGACCCCACCACGCGGACGACCACGGCGGCACTGCCGCCCGAACCTTGACGCTGCACGCACCCCAAGACGTGTCCGCGAGCGGAATCGGTTCCGCCGGACGGCGCCCCGGCTCCCGGCTCAGCCCGTCCCGGGCGCCGTCCCCGTGGCCGCGGTGGGCTCCGTGGCCGCCGGGGCCGGGACCGGAGCCGTCGGCGGGGCGGACTCGGGGCGCTCGCGCAGCCCCGTCGTACAGCGGTAGCGCTTCGGGGCGTACGGGCCCGGACCGCCGAGCAGGACCGTGTGGCCGCCCGCGCCCGCCGAACTCTCCCCGAAGGAGCAGACGAGCTGCGACAGCGCGGTCGGCGCCAGGTCCTCGGGCTGCCGGCTCAGCCGCAGCGTGCCCGCCGGGTCGCCCCGCCGTCCGCCGCCCACCGTCAGCGGGCCGCGCACCGCGGTCGTGAAGCCGGCCCGCCGCTCGTCCTCCGAGGGCTCCGCGAGCGACTGCGCCAGCAGCTCGCGGGCCGTCCGCACCGGATCGGCGTCCGTCTTCTCCTCGGGCAGCGACGACCGGCGCTCCACCGCCTCCAGCTGCGAGCCGCACACCAGGAACACCCGGACCGGCACGCCCCGCGCCGGGACGTCCGCGGCCGGACTGCACGGCACCCGGGACGGGGCCGGGCCCGCGTCCACCGGGACCGACGTCGTCCTGATCCCGCAGCCGGCGGCGAGCACGGCGAGCACGGCCGCCAGGACCCCCGCACCGGCCGTACGCCCCAAGGCACGGCGCCTCACGCTTCCTCCTCGCCCTGACCACTGCGGGTCCGTACCTCGCGGGTGATCCCCGAGGCGTCCAGCGGCAGCCGCAGCTCGAACACCGCGCCGTCGACCGTCCCGTCCTCCCCGGCCGAGTTCGAGGCCGTGATCGAGCCGCCGTGGATCAGCGCGTTCTCCATGGCGATCGACAGGCCGAGCCCGCTGCCGTCGGACCGGGGCCGGGACGCGCTCGCCTTGTAGAAGCGGTCGAAGACGTGCGGCAGCACCTCCTCGGGGATGCCGGGACCGTGGTCGCGCACCGCGATGACCAGCTCCTCGTCCTCCGTGCGCACCGAGACCCGCACCGGCGAACCGCCGTGCTTCAGCGCGTTCCCGATCAGGTTCGCCAGGATCACGTCGAGCCGGCGCGGATCGAGCGGCACCACGATCCCGCGCTCGGCGTCCAGGTCCACCGCGTCCAGCCACGCCCGCGCGTCGATGCACGCGGTGATCTGGTCCGCGATGTCCACGTCGTCCAGGACGAGCCGGGCGGTGCCCGCGTCGAAGCGGGTCACCTCCATCAGGTTCTCCACCAGGTCGTTGAGGCGCCGGGTCTCGCTGACGACCAGCGCCACCGCCGGGGCGATCATCGGGTCCAGGGAGTCCTGCTCGTCCTCCAGGACCTCCGTGACGGCCGTCAGCGCGGTCAGCGGGGTGCGCAGCTCGTGCGACATGTCGGCCACGAAGCGCCGGCTGGACTCCTCCCGCGCGCTCATGTCCGCGACCTTCTTCTGGAGGGACTCGGCCGCGCTGTTGAACGTACGCGACAGGTCGGCCAGCTCGTCCGTCCCCGAGACCTGCAGCCGGGTGTCCAGCTTGCCCTCCCCGAGCTGCCGGGCCGCCACGCCGAGCCGGTGCACCGGCCGCAGCACGGTCGTCGCCGCGACCTGCGCGAGCAGCACCGAACCGACCACCGCGAGCGCGGTGGCGATCCCCAGCGACCAGGCCAGCGAGTTCAGGTCGGCCTTCTCCGCCGCCAGCGACTTGAACACGTAGCCGGTGGGCCCGCCGCCGTCGATCCGGGCCCCACCGACGAGGTACGGCGTCCCGTCCCGCTCCGTGCGCTGCCAGAACAGGTGGTACGGGTACCGGTTGGCGTCCGTCACCGGCCGCCGGGTGTCCACGGCCTCCCGCAGCGGACGCGGCACGTCGGCCAGGGTGAAGTCGTCCGGGTCCGAGGCGCCCACGATCGGCTTGCCCTCGTCCCGCTCGCCGAGCAGCAGCACCTGGTAGCCGGCGCTGCCGCCCGCCATCTGCTCCGCGGCCCGCCGCAGTTCGTCCGGCGAGGGCCGCAGGGGCATCGCCGCCACCCGGTTCTGCATCTCCTGCCGGAAGTCGTTGAGCGCCCCGTCCTGGGTGCGGGTGAGCACCGCCTCGCGGTTGAGCCAGTACGCGATCCCGGAGGCGGCGACGGCCGCGGTGAGCGCGACGAGGGCGAAGACGACGACGAGCCGCAGCCGCAGGCTGGAGAGGCGCAGCCGCGCGAGCACCCCCCTGCTCACGCAGGGACGTCCAGCCGGTAGCCGACACCGCGCACGGTACGGATCAGGGTCGGCGAGGACGGCACGTCCTCCACCTTGGCGCGCAGCCGCTGCACACAGGCGTCGACGAGCCGCGAGTCGCCCAGGTAGTCGTGCTCCCACACGAGCCGCAGCAACTGCTGCCGGGAGAGCGCCTGTCCGGGCCGGCGGCTCAGCTCCAGGAGCAGCCGCAGCTCGGTCGGGGTGAGCTGGAGGTCCTCGCCGTTCTTGGTGACCGTCATCGCGGACCGGTCGATGACGAGCGAGCCGTACGTCGCGGAGTCCGTCGACTCCCGCTCGCCGCGCCGCAGCACGGCCCGGATGCGGGCGTCCAGGACCCGGCCCTGCACGGGCTTCACCACGTAGTCGTCGGCCCCCGACTCCAGGCCCACGACCACGTCGATGTCGTCGCTGCGCGCGGTCAGCAGGATGATCGGCAGCTGGTCGGTCCTGCGGATGCGCCGGCACACCTCGAAGCCGTCGATGCCGGGCAGCATGACGTCGAGCACGACCAGGTCCGGCCGCTGCTCGCGCAGCAGCTGGAGGCCGTCCTCGCCCGTGGCGGCGGTGGCCACCCGGTGTCCCTGCCGGGACAGGGACAGTTCGAGGGCCGTGCGGATGGCGTCGTCGTCCTCGATCAGCAACAGAAAAGGCACGGGCAGCATTCTGTCTCATTCGGCCGTCCGAGTTCGACCGGCCGGAGGCGCGCCCCCGCCGCGGGGGCCTGTGACACGGCTGTGACAGTCGGCGGACAGCGCCATGAAGTCCCGGCGGCAAGCTTCTTGGCACACGGACCGAAACACACTCCAGCCGACGGGGGGCGCGAGATGAACGCACTGCACAGCACCACCTCCAGCGCAGTTGTCACGCGTCTCCACGACGTCGTACGGAGTACGGAGAAGTCCGGCGCGAACACCGGGGGCACCTCCCCGCTCGGGGGAGGACGGGGGTGCGTCCGCGGCGTCGGACGTCAGCGCAAGGCGCCGTACATGGTGGCCGTCGCTGACGGGGGAGCGGTGTACGGGGAGGCCGCGGGGGAGCGCTCCGGGTGCGCGGAGGCCGAGTTCACGGCCTACGTCCAGGAGCGCCGGGCCTCCCTGTACGCCACCGCCTACCACCTCACCGGTGACCGTTTCGAGGCCGAGGACCTGCTCCAGAGCGCGCTGTTCTCCACGTACCGCGCCTGGGACCGGATCAGTGACAAGGCCGCGGTCGGCGGGTACCTCCGCCGCACCATGACCAATCTGCACATCAGCGCCTGGCGCCGGCGCAAGCTCAGCGAGTACCCCACCGAGGAGCTGCCGGAGACGGCCGGCGAGACGGACGCGATGCGGGGCACGGAGCTGCGCGCGGTCCTGTGGCAGGCACTGGTCCGGCTGCCGGAGCTCCAGCGCACGATGCTGGTGCTGCGGTACTACGAGGGCCGGACCGATCCGGAGATCGCGGAGATCCTGGACATCAGTGTCGGCACGGTGAAGTCGAGCATCTGGCGCTCGCTGCGGCGACTGCGCGAGGACGAGGTGCTGAGCTTCGGCCGTGACGAGGAGGAGTCCTTCGGCGAGCTGGTGGCCTGAAGGCGGGGGGAAACGGGGGAAGGACCCGCGGGGGCCCACGGGGGAAACGGGGCTCACGGGGGAGCAGGGGGGGACCGTACGGGGGTACGGGGGAAAGGGAGCGGGGGGGGGGGGGGGGGGGGGGCCGGGCCCCCCCCGGGCGCGGGGGCGGGGGGGGGGGCCCCCCGGGGGGGGGGGCCGGGGGGGGGGGGGGGGCCCCCCCCCCCCGGGCCCCCCCC
>NZ_JBIAUG010000021.1:0-140129 GCF_042892575.1 Streptomyces sp. NPDC001744 | reverse complement strand
AATCAACACCGCCAACGACCGGGGGCTCTGTCACGTCACCACCCCAGCTGACCAGGCCTTATAGTCCTTCAGGGGCAGGATGAAAAAGGCTCAGTCGAGCCCACTCTTCATCCGAAAGATCTCCCCGCCCCATGTCCCACGGAACGAGTGCCCAGCGGGAGCGTCACGCGACCCATCGGACACGACCTAGACGTGCCGGGCGACGCCCAACACGAACGGACCGCGGAGGGCAGGCGGGCGAATGGGCCGTAAGTCTTCGGGGGCGACACCAGCAAGGCGGAGCAGTTGGTCGAGGACGCCTGAGCCGAGGACCTCAACGGAGCACGCAGCGCAGTCACCAGGGCGGACGGTGTGTCCTGCACCGTCCTCGCTTCGGTCGCGAGCATGCACGAAGGCATCGCTCGGAAAGTCCGCTCGCAGTGCGTGCCAGGTGCCGTTGCGCTCTTCATTGAGCAACCCAGCGGCGACCTCCGGTCGCATCGGGTGGTGAACTTGTCCGTCGACTTCGCGGAGCAGGAACACGCGGTCGACGAAGTCGATCGCGTCCTCCTGAGGGTCATGCTCCGCATGCCATGCGAGTGCTTCATCCCGGCTGCCGGGGCCCCAGAGGTAGTCGACCGGATACTGGGTGAGCTCATAACGGCTGTCGAAGTTCATCCAGTGTGGTTCTTCGCGGCGGCCGGTTCGGTCCCGGCGAAAGGCCCTGATCAGAACGTACGCAGTGTCGTCATCCAAGCGTGGCTGATCGCGCAGCGCCTCTGCTGATTCCAGTCCTACCCGCCCATTCAGGCCCCAGCTCATCGCCAGGATCTCGCGCGGGAGAGGCGCCGGGAAATGCCGACCCCCGACTGTGGACTGGCCCCACAACTGATTGACGAACTCAGCGAGATCGGTCAGCGTGCGGGCTGCGTCGACGGGAGTGTCGATCTGGTGGTGTGTCGGGTGCGCGACGTGGTTGCGCAATTCGGCCAATGACTCCTCGACGCCGATACTTCGCCTGCCCCGGAGCAGGCCCGCAGTACGCGCCCACCGACGCAGACCGCCGAGCATTCCATTGAACGGCATGGGCGTTCCGTCCACCATGAGACGCGCCTTGCGTCGTCTCAGCCGTTTCGTCAGGAGAATCACGTCCTCGAACGACGTGACGGTGAAGGAGTCAACCCCTTCCGGCTCGGACACGGTGAAGTTCACGGTGCCGGCGCACCACTCCATGAAACGGTCACGCAGGGCCTGCTCGAACGCCAGGAGGGCTGCGTCACTGACCAGCGTGTAGATGTCATAGGAGAGCACGCCGTAGGCGTAGACGTTGCGAAGGCGTTCGAAGGACCGGCGAGTCCCCTCGGCGACTTGGTCTGACAGGACAATCCCGGCGATCTGACTCTGCTGGAACTCGGCGGCATCCTCTGGGCGCATGCGGCCCCCGAGGCCGAACGGGTTGAAGGCCAACGACATTTCGTCGGCGGCCTGTAGTTCCTGAAACGGCCGGATCGCCACGAAGCACTCCTTACATCTGGGCAATGAATCAGGATCACCTGTCGGCGGCTAACGCGCCACCCGTTTAACTGATCGTTTCAGAATGAGTTCGCTGCAAGGGGTTGGCGGCCGGGCTTGGTGGCGGCAGAGTAGTGCAGGTGCCGGATGATCTTGTGCCTGATGACCTGTGGGAACGCATCACCCCGCTGCTGCCACCCCGGCCTCCGCGGCGCCACCGGTATCCCGGACGCCTGCCCGCGGACGATCGCGCCGCCCTGCGAGGCATCGTTTACGTACTGCGCAAGAACGTCAGCTGGAGGGACGTGCCCGCCGAGCGGACCGGCTGCAGCGGGGTGACGGCTTGGCGCCGTCTGCGGGACTGGACCGAGGCCGGCGTCTGGCCCCGCCTGCACGAAGTGCTCCTGGCCGAGCTGCGCAAGGCCGGTCTGCTGGACATGGAGGACTGCGCGATCGACGGCTCGCACATCCGGGCCCTGAAAGGGGGGCTCACACCGGACCTTCGCCGGTCGACCGTGCGCGGCCGGGCAGCAAGCACCATCTGATCGTCGACCGGCACGGCACCCCTCTTGCTGTCTCGCTTACCGGCGGAAACCGGCACGACGTCACTCAGCTGACGCCCCTGCTGGACGCGATCCCCCGCATCCGCGGAGTCCGCGGGAGACCCAGGCACCGGCCGGGCCGGCTGTTCGCCGACCGCGGCTACGACTACGACAAGTACCGGCGCATCCTCCGAGCCCGCGGCATCACACCCAAGATCGCCCGACGCGGCGTCCCGCACGGCTCCGGACTGGGCAAGACAAGGTGGGTCGTCGAGCGGACCTTCGCCTGGCTCCACCAGTTCAAACGCCTCCGCATCCGCTACGAGATACGCGCCGACCTCCACCTCGGCCTGCTCCGACTCGCCTGCAGCATCATCTGCTTGCGACGACTCCGAACCTCATTCTGAAACGATCAGTAAGACCGTGTCCTATGTGGTGAGGCGGTCGTTGGGTTCGTCATGGGGAGGGGTGCGTGGAGTTGGATTGTTCCGGACGGGTTGTGGGAGATCGCGAAGCCGCTGATCCCGCCGTCGAAGGTGCGGCCGCAGGGCGGTGGGACGCAGGACACGCCTGATGAGACGCTGTTCGCCGCGATCATCTATGTTCTGGTCAGCGGCTGCGCCTGGCGGGCCTTGCCGCCGTGTTTCGGCGTCTCCAAATCGACAGCCCATCGCCGGTTCCTGATCTGGTCCCGTGCCGGGGTGTGGGGCCGGCTGCACGAGGAGATCCTGCATCGCCTCGACGACGCCGGCCTGCTCGACCTGTCCCGCGCGGTCCTCGACTCCGCCCACGTGAGGGCGAAAAAAAGGGGCGATCTCACCGGTCCGAGCCCCGTGGACCGGGGCAAGGCGGGTTCCAAGATGCACGTCCTGTCGGACGCGAACGGGCTGCCCCTCGTCGTCGGCCTCCCGGCCGCCAACACCCACGACAGCCAGGCTCTGAAGCCCATGATCGCGGGCCACCAAACGAGACACGACCCCCACCGCGGCCGACACTTCAAACCCCAGCGCCTGCACGCCGACAAGGCCTACGACATTCCCGAGCTGCGGAAATGGCTCCGCGGGAAACGCATCGGCGTCCGCATCGCGCGCAAGGGCATCGAGTCCAGCGAGCGACTCGGGCGCCGCAGGTGGGTGATCGAGCGGACCATGTCCTGGCTGACCGGCTACCGCCGGCTCAACCACCGCTACGAGCGCCATCCCCGTAACTACCTGGCCTTCCTCGGCCTCGCCGCAGCCCTCTGCTGCCACAAGCGACTCCTCCACCTCACCACATAGGACACGGTCTAAGCTGCCCGTCGCCCTCCGAGCTGATCCTTGGCCCACCACATGAACGCGGCGGCGTGTTGTCGGTTGGCGAAACCCTTGCCAGCGAGGTCGAGCAGGAGTGGGTTTCTCTCGGGGACCATGGGCTCCCGTGCTCCCAAGCGAAGCCGCAACGGTGCTTCACGAGCCGGCCCCCGCCCTCGAGCGGGCGGACCACCTCGATGTCCTCGTCGTCACTGCACATTGGACACATGGCCAGGGCCATGGCTACCCCGCTTTGTCAGTGCCGGAGCGCCAGCTTCGAGCCGTGGCACATACTGGCCATGAGCTGCATTCTCGCATTTAGTCATGCACGCGGCACGCGATTCCCAGCACGCCGACGGATCTCGGCTTGACTGTCCTGGACGGAAACGTCGTGCCACAACGCCCCAGTGCTCGAATCGTGCGACGAGGTGTCGACGCGTAGCGTGTGGCCTCCACAGGGACACGTAGGCGGTGCAGCCGAAATCGACGCAGTACTCGGAACAGGTCAGTCGGTCAGCTGGCACACACGGTTGTCGTCTGTCACCTCGTACAAGTCGTTACGCAGAAGCTGGCGACCGTGGGCACGAACCGTTCCGGGTTTGGTGGAGACTCGATCATTTGCGGGGATCGAGGCCCAACCAACCTGGGACGGTTCAATCTGACGTCTCTACTGAATCTGGAACGGTTCACTTCGTGTGTCCGGGAGTGTGGTGGCCGCGGGCCCTGAGCCGGGGCTGGTTCGCCGCGGCACCGGTGGCGGGTGGTGCGGGGGAGCGGAGCCTGTGGAGGAGGCGGGGGATGTGGTCGCAGCCATGCCGGCCGGGACTGGTGGGCAGCGGTTCGTACAGCCGTGGTGAGGGGTGGTTGATGGTCGAAGCGGGGTGTCCCACCCGGCCAGGCCGGTAGCCCGACACCACCATCAACGGCCTGAGGGCCAGGTCCATTGACCTGGCCCTCAGGCCGATTCGGTTGGTCAACCGGATCCGGCTACCCCACTCACCAGGTGGGTTTCCTACTCCCCGCTCCTCGATGTGCTCTCGGGGTACGCCGCCTTCAACAGGTCCGCCAGGCGCCGGATTTCTGCAGGGTCCTCCGTCCCGGTAACGGTGATCCTCTGGGATCCCAGGCGAATGTCGACACCTTCCGTGGTACCACGGGATCCGCACCATCGTCTGACCGCCTCGATCGCCGACGGCAGGGCGAGCGTGCTGCTCACCACCAGTGTCAGAACGTCGAGGGCGTCCCCGAGCGTGTCTTCCTTCGGTGCCTCCGAGATCCACCGGGCCCGACCGACGCCGCGCAGTTCGGCGTCCCGGGCGAGGAAGGTCCGGAGTCCGTCCGGAACCTTCGCACCGGTCTCCGTGACGATGCGGAGTTGGACTTCGGTCATGACTGCCCCCATCTGTTGACCATGAGTTCCATGTGGTCTCCGTCCCGCCCGACTTGTCGTGACGGCACGGGCCAGCCCCGCTGCTGGCAACTGGCCCGCACATGACGGAAAAGTACATCCGCGGTGATTACCGGCGGACCGCCCTGGATTCCGTCGGTCAGTGAGCGGATGATCTCGCCGGAAAAACTGGTGAAGTGGTCGCCGCGTGGAGCGCGTGACGCGTTGGTGGCGTCGGAGGACGTCATAACGTACGTGCCCTCGATCCGTGAGGCACTGCTTAGGCCTGCGGACAGGGTGTCGAGCGCCGCCCCGCTGTAGCAACTGTCGAGAACCAGCAGCCGCGAGCCGACCGGGGAGTCCGCCACCTGCTCGCGGATCCGGTCGAACTCCATAGCGGTCCATGCTTTGTGCTGGTTCGAGTCGACCAGACCGAGCAAGAGGCGTCCGTTCCGGGGATCGGTCCAGCCATGCCCCGCGTAGTAGATGAACAGCCCGCCGGAAAGAGGATCGGCGGCGTCCATGGCGAGGTCGATCTCCTCGTGCACCTGTGCCGCCGACTTGGGATTCTCCACGATGTACACGTTGCCCTGCGGGATCCCGAGCCCCGTCAACGCCACCTCGGTGAGCGCCGACAGATTGTTCTTGATGGAGGGTACGGAGGGCAGGTGCGTGTAGTCGGACACACCGATCAGCACCGCGGCTCCGGTCCTCCACCGCTCTAGAGGGCCCAATTGCCGTATCTCCGCCGCAGCGGTACGCCCTTCCGCGAAGGCCGGTGCCGGGTCCTGAAGCGTCATCCCTTCGAGGAACTTGACGATGTGTCGACGGGTGTCGCTTCGTGGCTCGGCGCGACCAGTGATCCATGCGCTGACTGCGGCTCTGGTTATGCCCAGTTCCGTAGCCAGCTCTGATTGAGTCAGACCGGCCCGTCGCAACTGCCTGGCCAGCCAAGTGCCGAAGGGGTCGTTTGGTTCCGTTGACGGGCGGGGTGGAGGAACCGAGACGTCGCGCCTGGACGCCCGCGGCGGGGGCGCGGGTGCTATGCGCCTGGACGCTGGCGGTGGCGGCGGGGGAGTGCTGAATCTGGACACCGGCGGCGTGGCGGTGTGCTCAACCGCCCTGGCAGTGGCGTCTTCCTCGGTGCTCTCGCGCTGTGCTCGGTCCAGGAGACCGAGCCACTCCGCCTCGTTCAGCTCTTCGCCCGCCCATGCCTTCCATACGGTAACCACGGCGAGCGCCTCGCGCGTACGGTTTCGTGGGGGAACGCGGCAGTCGGAATACCGGGGAGGCGCCCAGTCGCGTATGCGGTGCGCCTTGAGGTCCCGTGCGCCGGGCAGGCTTCGGGCCACGGCCTCGAAGACCAGAGAGTCGACGCCGACCAGTTCGCCGTGATCGCGCCGAGCGCGTTCTGCTCGTTCCCGGAGTCCCCGCAATTCCGTGTACAGGTCAGCCCGTGCCGACACCCTCCACCCCCGTACCCTCGTAGCGTCCTGATCTTCATTCTGCCACCGGGCGCGGACCTGCCCACGCAGCCCGTCGACCGGGTCAATTGGGGCCGACGGTCGATTGGCTACACCTGCGTCCAGCCTGCTGCTGGCGTCCAAATCGGCAACGCGGCTGTCTACCGCTACCTACTTGGGCGTCGGCATCGTCAAGGCATTCCCCATCCTTCACCACGCCTCAACCAGATTCTGGGAAGAGCTCGGTGTGCACGGATCGCCAGCGTGGATTGCGGAGCTTCTTCAGCAGATCGGCGCAGTGGTTGGGCCATCATGATGCCTGAGGGCTGCCACGGCAGGGCACGAGAGGCGAGGAGCGTTCCGACGGTCTATGGTTCCAACCGACCCGACCGCGAGACGCCTTTTCATAAGCAGCCCCCCTCGCCGTGCGTCACGCGCCTTCGCCGGATGCTGGGGGCAAGGTCGCAGGTTCAAATCCTGTCCTCCCCACTGTGCGGAAACTGCAGGTCGGAGGCCGTTCTCTCATCCATGCGAGAGTGGCCTTCGTGCGTCTGGAGGCGTGGTGGTCGCGGTGTGGCCGCACGCGAGGGCCGGGGCTCGTACGCCGTGGTGCTGATGGCGGATGGTGCGGGGGAGCGCGGCTTGCGGAGGGCTTCGTGGAGGCGGTGGATGTGGTGGCGGGATGGTCGCGGCCATGTGGGTCGGCCCGTACGGTTGGCTGTCTGCCCGGCTCGACTGAGTACGGGAAAGGCGGTCATGAGAGGGTGAGCCCCGCGTGGTCCCACTGCTCGAGCAGCACCTCTGCGGGCAGTGCGCTGCCGTCGGGAGCCAGGCGCAGGACCGGCATGTCGTCGGAGGCGCATGCGAGCAGTTGCTCAGCGATTAGGTGGGGAACGAGTAGGGCTGTGGTGCCGGCCTTTCGGTTGAAGGCCACCTGGTAGGTGGCGATGACCGCGGCTTCCCACAAGGTCAGGGGGTCACGTTCCGGCTCGCTGTGATGGGTCCGGACGAGGGCGGGCGCCTTCACCGCCACCAGCTGCCATGCCGTACTGGCAGGGCGGCCGGCCTCTTCGCGTGCCTGGCGGATCCAGTCGGCGGTGAACCGGCTGAAGGCGGCGTGGGCCTCGGGCTTCCCTTTACGGCGACGCCCGAAGGCGTCGCTGACGACGGTGTAGACCGCGAAGTCCTGATCTTCCAGGCGGCGCCATGACCAGATGGCTCGCTGACTCCACTCGTACCACGCTCGCCGGAAGGTCTTCTCCGCCTCCGCCCCCAACCCGGCAAAGCCGGGATCTGTGGAGAACTGCGGCTCGGGCAGTACACGTACGGCAGCCGCCTCCAGCAGGCGGATCGGCTGCACGAGGGCCGCGAAGACCCGACGTTCCTCATCGAGGACCGTGGCGAGGCGACTCTGCAGACCATCGGCCCAGGGAGCGAGGAAGGGGTACTCGGCCACGGCCTCGTTGCTCCGTGTCAGGTAGGAATGCAGCCGACGCCAGCGCTCGTGACGTCGGGAGCGGAAGTTGCGGGCACGCTCGTATCGCTCCCATTCCTCGTCGCGCCCGGCCTCGTCGTCTTCCTCCTCCTCGTCGCCGGATTCAGTGGCGCGGGGCGGGTACTCGCCGGCGGCGAGGGCGATGGCGGCGTCACACTCAGCCTCTAGGTTCTCCTCATCCTTGGACTCCCGATCGAGCCAGATAGCGAGCGAGTCCACCTCGCTCACAGCGGCGCCGAGCGGCAGGATGAGGCTGTCTGTGGGCAGAGGCCACCGACAGCTCGCGCAGAGCCGTTCCACAGCTTCGCCGAATGGGACGTCGATCTGGTCCACAGAGGCGGCTGACCGCAGCGTGCGGCACTCGGGGCTTCCGTGGAGCTTGCCCTTGCCTGTTGCCGAGACGTGGCAGGCAATGAGTATGTCCCGGGTCGGTCCCAGCGGAACCTCAGGCGTGAAGAGGGAACCGAGCATGACGTGGCGAAGCTCATCGGGAGTCGAGGGCATGTCGGCAGGCTATGCGCAGGCACTGACAGTCCGCTGGTCAATCCGCCCTATCCACCCTGCAGTGACCAGAGATGCCAGAGGGTGCCTCGCCGCCAGGGCGGTGATCCTGGGGACCAGTTGGGGACCACACGCTACGCGCGGTGGTGCACGATGCATGCTTCCACACACAACTCGTGCCCGGATTAAGTCCTCTATATCCAGAAAATACCTTTGACCCTCACTCCTGGGGATCAAGGGGTCGCAGGTTCAAATCCTGTCGTCCCGACTCGAAAGAGTCGCAGGTCAGGGGCCGTTTCAGAGAGATCTGAAACGGCCCCTCGGCCGTTTTCGGGGGCCGTCGGCGGACCGGGGCGATCAGGACCGCGGACCCCGGTCCGGCGCCCGGTGGCCGTCGCGGGCCCGCGCGTGGATCACGCCGGGCCCGCGACCGCGCCCGCCGGCCGGATTCAGGTCCTGCGTCCGCCCTCGGGGATGACCAGGGGGGTACCGGCGACCGGGCATGCGATGACCGCGGCACGCAGGCCGAACACCTCGTGCACCAGCTCCGGGGTGACGATCTCGGTGGGCGTTCCGGCGGCCACGACCCGGCCGTCGCGCATGGCGATCAGGTGGTCGGCGTACCGGCAGGCGAGGTTGAGTTCGTGGAGCACCATGACGACGGTGCGGCCCTCGGAGCGGTTCAGTTCCGCCACGAGTTCCAGGACGTCGACCTGGTGGGCGAGGTCCAGGTAGGTCGTGGGCTCGTCGAGGAGCAGGACGGAGGTGTCCTGGGCGAGGGCCATCGCGATCCACACGCGCTGGCGCTGGCCGCCCGAGAGTTCGTCGAGGGAGCGGTTCGCCAGGTCGGCGGCGCCGGTGGCGGCGAGGGCGGCGTCCACGGCGATCTCGTCCGCCGAGGACCACTGGCGCCACCACCGCTGGTGCGGGGTGCGGCCGCGGGCGACCAGGTCCCGCACGGTGATGCCGTCCGGCGCGCTGGGGGTCTGCGGCAGCAGGGCCAGGCGCAGGGCGAAGTCCCGGGAGGAGAGGGAGGCGATGTCCTCGCCGTCCATCAGGACGGTTCCGCCGGCCGGCTTGAGCAGCCGGGCCAGGGCGCGCAGGGCGGTGGACTTGCCGCAGGCGTTCGGGCCGACCAGGGCGGTGACCCGGCCCGCCGGGATCGACAGGTCGAGGTCCTCCGCGACGATCCGGTCGCCGTATCCCAGGCGGAGGCCGGTGCCGTGCAGCGCGGTGGGGAGGGTGTCCTTCGACGGGGTGGTCGGTGTGGCGGCGGTCATCGTCAGCCTCCCTTTCCGGCCCGGTTGGCCCGGGCGAGGAGCAGCAGCAGGTACGGGGCGCCCACGGCGCCGGTGAGCACGCCGACGGGCAGTTCGGTCGGGGCGATCACGGTCCGGGCGGCCAGGTCCGCGAGGACCATCAGGACCGCGCCGGTGAGCGCGCTGGTCACCAGCGGGATCCCCGCGGTGCCGGCGAGCCGGCGGGCGATCTGCGGCGCGCCGAGCGCGACGAAGGCGATCGGCCCGGCGGCCGAGGTGGCCAGGGCGGTGAGGCAGGTGGCGAGCACGAGGAGGGCGATCCGCGAGTGCCGCAGCGGGATGCCGAGGCTGCGGGCGGTGTCGTCGTCGTACTGCAGGAGTTGGTACGGGCGCGCGAGGGCGAGGGTGAGCGGCATGAGGACCACGAGGGCGAGCCCGGACCACTGGACGTGTTCGTAGCCGCGGCCGTTGAGGCTGCCGGTGAGCCAGACCATGGCGCGGGACGCCTGGTCGATGTCGGCACGGGCCAGCATCCAGCGGGTCAGGGCGAGGAGCGCGCCGTTCGCCGCCAGGCCGACGAGGACGAAGCGGTAGCCGGTGACGGTGCCGTCGCGGTAGGCCAGCAGGTAGATCGCGGCGGAGGTGAGCAGGGCGCCCACGAGGGCGCCGAGAGGCACGGCGCCGAAGGTGCCCGCACCCGCCGCGGTGACGCCGCCGATCAGGATCGCGGTGACCGCGCCGGCGCCGGAGCCGGCCGCGATGCCGATGAGGTCGGGGCTGGCCAGGGAGTTGCGCGTGACCGCCTGGTAGACGGCGCCCGCCAGGCCGAAGGCGGCGCCGACGCACAGGGCGGTGAGCGCGCGCGGCAGCCGGAGTTCGTGGACGATCAGGTCGGCGGAGCCGTCGCCGAAGCCGAGGACCGCGCCGAGCACGTCGCCGATCGGGAGGGAGTACGTACCGAGGGAGACGGAGGCGACGAGCCCCGCGAAACCGGTGAGGACGAGGGCGAGGACGGCGACGGCGACCCGGGGCCGCACCGCCACGCCGATCGGGCCCGTCTGCCACCTCAACAGGCTCATCGGGTGTGCTCCTTCAGCTTGCCCCGCTTGACGAGGAGGGCGAGGAAGGGAGCGCCGAGCAGCGCGGTGACGACTCCGGCCTCCAGTTCGCCGGGGCGTGCGGCCATCCGGCCGACGACGTCCGCGCTCAGCATGAGGGCCGCGCCGCCCAGCGCCGAACAGGGCACCAGCCAGCGGGCGTCGGGCCCGGTGAAGGCCCGCACGACGTGCGGGACGACGAGGCCGATGAAGGTGACGGGGCCGGCCGCCGCGACGGCCGTGCCGGCGAGCAGGATGACGGCCACGGCACCCAGCGCGCGCGTCGTCCTGACCTTGGTGCCCAGGCTGCTGGCGAGGTCGTCGCCGAGCGCGAGGGCGTTGAGCCGGCCGCTGAGCCCGACGGCGAGGAGGAGCCCGGCGGCGGCGAACGGCAGCAGCTTCAGGGCGAGTCCGGCGTCACGCCCGGCGAGCGAGCCGACCGCCCAGAAGCGGTACTGGTCGAGGGTGCGGACGTCGAGCAGGATGAGGGTGTTGGTGCCCGCGTCCAGCAGCACGGTGACGGCGGCCCCGGCGAGGGCCAGCTTGGCGGGGGTGGCGCCGCCGTACCCGGTTCCGCCGACGGCGTACGCGAGCAGACCGGCGAGCGCGGCACCCAGGAAGGCGAGCCAGATGTACTGGTACGGGCTCGTCAGCCCCAGCGCGCCGATGCCGAGGGCGACGGCGAAGGCGCCCCCGGCGCTGATGCCGATCAGGCCGGGGTCGCCGAGCGGATTGCGCGTGACGTCCTGGGCCACGGCCCCGGCCGCGCCGAGCGACAGCCCGACGATCAGCCCCAGGAGGGTGCGCGGCATGCGCAGTTCCCGGATGACCACCGCGTCGCCGTCCGTGCCGCCGGTTATCGCGGTGAGCACGTCGGAGAGCGGAACGGCCTTCGTGCCGATGGCGAGGGAGGCGCAGACGGCCGCGAGGACGGCGGCGAGGAGCGCGGCCGTCAGTACGGCGCGGGTGCCGGTTCGGCGGGGAGCGGGGCGGGGCGGCGGCGCGGGGCGGGCGGTGTCGGCCGCCCCCGCGGCGATGGGCTTCAGGGTCACGTGTCACAAGGTAAGGCAAGCCTCACCGATGTGATGACCCGGTGGGTCGGAGACCGGGGGAGGGGGCCGGGGTGGCTTCTGGCCCGGGCGGACGCTATTCTCACAGCGTTTTTACGAGGTAAGCCTTACCTAAGTCGTCGAACGGTGGTGTCCGCACCGTCGTCGGCCGCTCGTCTGCACCGTCAGCTCATGGGAGAGACCCGATGAACACCTTCACTCAGCGCCGCCGGCCCGGCCGGACCGCCGCTGCCGCCCTCACGGCGGCGATGGCCCTTTCCCTGGCGGCCTGTGGCGGCGGCGGTGAGGACGGCAAGGCTTCCGGTGCCCCGGACAAGTCCGCCGCGGCCGATGCCGGATTCCCGCGCACCATCACCCACGACAAGGGCAAGACCGAGGTCAGGACCAAGCCCAAGCGCGTGGTGGCGCTGGACAACAGCCTCGTCGAGGCCGTCATCGCCCTGGACGCCCCGCTGGTCGGCGGCATCGGCTCGTACCGCGACCAGAAGGGCTTCCCGCCCTACCTCGGCGACGCGGTCAAGAACACCAAGGACGTGGGCCCGCTCGACAGCCCCAACCTCGAGGCGATCGCGGCCCTCAAGCCGGACCTCATCGTCTCGGCGACCGTCCGTCACGAGGACCTGTACGACCAGCTGAGCAAGATCGCCCCGACCGTCTTCGTCAAGACGACCGGTCCGATCTGGAAGGAGAACGTCACCTTCCTCGGTACGGCGCTCGGCGAGGAGGCGAAGGCCAAGGCGGAGCTCACGGCGTACGAGACGCGCGCCAAGAAGATCGGCGACGCGATCAACGCCAAGAACCCGAAGCAGACGTACTCCCTGGTCCGGTTCCTCGACGGCCCGACGCGCGTCTACCTGCCCGCGACCTTCAGTGGCATCGTCCTGAACGACATGGGCCTCGCCCGGCCGGCGAACCAGCAGGACCCGAAGAAGTTCAACATCGAGATCAGCGAGGAGCAGATCCAGCAGGCCGACGCCGACCACATCTTCATGACGACCTTCTCGGGCGGTGAGGAGCGGAAGAAGAAGTTCCTCGCCAACCCGCTGTGGCAGCGCCTGAACGCGGTGAAGAAGGGCAACGTCCACGAGGTGGAGGACTCGGTCTGGATGACCTCGGTCTCGCTCCAGGGCGCCGACATGATGCTCGACGACATGGCGAAGATGTTCAAGGTCGACCCCGCCAAGTGACCTGCGGTCCGCCGCGGTCGACCCCGCCCGCGGCGGTCGTGAGGCCGTGAGGTCGTGAAGCCGACGACGCGGGCCGGCACCGGGATCTCCCGGTGCCGGCCCGCGTCGTCGTGCCGGCCCGGGGCGGTTCCCGCCGTACGGACGCGCGGTCAGGCTTCGCCGTCGAGCCGCCGGACCCGCTCCGCGTCGCCCGTGCGCGGGCACGTGCCGCACGGGCGGGCGGCGTCGAGCGCGTAGTACAGGCAGCAGCCGGTCCGCGTGCGGGTCGGGTACCGTCGCCCGTCGCGGCCCGCCAGCCGGCGGAAGTCCGCGCCCGCGGGGAACGGCGCGACGGCCGTCGGGAGCAGCTCGGTGGCGGCGTTCACGGCCCGGTCCTCCTGGCCGAGCACGCGTCCGAGGTACCAGACGCCGGAGAGCAGGTCGTCCCCGGCCATGCCCCACAGGGCGCGCGGGCCGCGCCGGACGTGCGGAGCGATCGCGGTCAGGAGCGGACCCACGTGGTCGGCGACTGCGGCCCGCAACTCCGCGCGCAGCGCCTCCCGGCCGACTGCCCGCACGCCGGGCGTCGGCGCCTCTCCGGCCGCGGGATCGTCCGGCAGGCAGGCGAACGCGGAGCCCGGAGTCACCTCGTACACCCCCGTCGAGAGGTCGAGCCGGATCTCCGCCGGGCGGATGCGCGGGACGCGCCGCTCCAGGTACCAGACGCCGCTCATCAGCAGGCTGACGGACCAGAGGTAGTCGTGGAGCGCGCGGGAGGCCGCGACGTCCGGACGGGGGGTGAGCCCGTGCCGCTGCCGGATGCGCGCGGACTCGGCGGCGACGAAGGCCGACAGGGCCTCCGGACGCTCCACCAGCTCCGCACCCGTCACCCACGCTCCGGCCTCCGGCGCGCCGTGCGCCGCGTCCGCCGCTCCCGGGCCGGCGACCCGCACGTCCAGCGCCTCGCACAGGGCGACGAGGTTCCGGTAGCCCGGGGCGAGCGTGCCCCGGTCCGCGGCGGCGGGGGTCACCGGGATGGCCAGGGAGGTCGTCATGGACGTTCCTTCACGAGCGGGGCGGCGCGGAGTGCGCCAGGAACAGTAAACACAGGTAAGGCTTACCTTATGTTCAAGGGTGCCCGTGATCAATCCCGTCAAGTCGCGACCCTCGACAGTGGGTTGAAACTTAGGATTGCCTAACCTAAACTGCTCCCGCCGGTGCCTGGATCAAGCCGCCGGATGGGCCGCCCCTCCCGTGACCGGGACGGCCCACCCCTCCCACGACATCGGAAGGCGTCGCCGCCCATGCGGTTGTACCTGCTCGCTCTCAACCCCACCGACTCGGTCACCGACGGCTTCCTGCCCGCCGCCGCCCGGCTCGGCCTCGACGTCACGATGCTCACCGACCAGCCGGACGCCCACCGGGGCCGCTACGCCGAGGAGGTCGAGATCCTGGAGTGCGACGTCCGTGACTTCCGCGCCGTCATCTCCCGCATCTCCACCCACCACGCGCCCGACGCCGTGTTCACCAACAGCGACCACATACAGACGCAGGCCGCCCTGGCCGCCGAGTACTTCGGCCTGCCCGGCAAGAGCTGGCGGACCGCGCTGCGCGTCAAGGACAAGGCGCAGATGCGCCGCCACCTCGCCGCCGCCGGCCTCGACGCCGTGTGGTCCGCCGAACTCGCCGCCGACGCCGACCCGGCCGCCGTCGCGGCCGCCGCGCCCCATCCCTGCGTGGTCAAACCGCGCGAGGGCGTCGCCAGCGAGGACGTCGTCCTCGTCGACGGGCCCGAGGACCTGGTCCTGCGCTGCAAGGAGATCCGGGACCGGCGCCCCGGCGCGGCCCTGGTCGTCGAGGAGTACCTCGCCGGCGAGCTGTTCACGATGGAGACGCTCGGCGACGGCACGGTCCGGCACGTCCTGGGCGGCTTCCACACCCAGCTCTCCGCCCCGCCGTACTTCGTGGAGGAGCGCTCGGCCTTCGTCCCGGCCCACCCCGAGCCGGTCGCCGCGCAGATCCTCGCGCAGCTCGACGCCCTGGGCGTCGGATTCGGCATCTGCCACACCGAGTTCGTGGTGCACGAGGGCCGTGCCCGCATCATCGAGGTCAACTACCGCGCCATCGGCGACCAGAGCGACCAGCTCCTCGAACAGCTCCTCGGCATCCCGCTCTTCGAACTCGTCCTGCGCACCCACCTCGGCGAACCCCTCCCCGCCGAGCTGGACGCGCGCCGCGACGGCGCGGCCCGCATCCACACCCCGTGCGCCGACCGCGCCGGAACCCTCACGGCCGCCCCCGGCGCCACGGACCGGGAGGTGGACGGCGTGCGGTTGTCGTACCGGCCGGTGCGCTCCGTCGGCGAACGCCACGAGCTCTACCACACCAACCGCGACTTCCTCGGCGTCGTCCGCGCCATCGGCACCGACCTGGCGAGCGTCGACCGCGTCGTCGCCGACTTCCTCGCCGCCCAGACCTGGGAGATCACTCCGTGAGCCCGACCCCGACCCCGACGCCGATCGCGGCCCCGCCCGCCACCGCCGGTCCGGCCGGCGGCGCCGAAGAGGCCCTGCTGCTGCGAGTGCTGAGCGCCTTCCTCCGCGAGGACGTCGTCGGCCTGCGCACCCGCTCGACCACCGTCGAGCGCGAGGACGGCCGCTGGCTGCGGCTGCCCACCGGTACGGAACCGGACGCGGCCCTGCTGCTGCCCGTCGGCGAGGACGGATTCCAGGGCGAGTACGCCGCCCGCCGCCCGCTGCTGGTCAGTGAGCCCGGCGGGGCCGAACTCACCGGCTGCGACGCGGTCCTCGGCGCGCTGACCGCGCTCGCCGACCCCCTCGACCTGCCCGGATTCGTGTCCTTCGCCGAGGAGTGCCGCCAGACCCTGGCCACGATGCGGCTGCACGACCGCACCGCCGACGAGGTCGGCCACGTGCTGACCGCCCGCTACGGCGCCGACCCGGCCGACTGGACGGGCCTCGCGCCCTCCCTCGCCCACGACACCCTCGCGGCCCGCCTCGACCACCCGGTCTACCCGACCGCACGGGGCCGCTCCGGCCTGGACGACGCGCACCTGCGCGCGTACGCGCCCGAGTTCCACCCCCGCTTCGCGCTGCGCTGGCTCGCCGTGCCCCGGGACGCGGTCACCGTCCCCGGCGGCGCCGACCGGCTGCCCGCGAGCTGGCCGTCACCCGCCGACCTCGGTCTGCCCGAACTCGACGGCACCCATCTCGCGCTCCCGGTCCACCCGCTCAGCCTCGGCGCCCCGCTGGAGGACGCCCTGCGCGAGGCGGGCCTGGAGGGCACGGCGGTCCTGGCCGGCGAACCGTACCGGGAAGCCGTGCCGACGCTGTCCATGCGCACGGTCGCCCTGGCCGACGAGCCGGACCTGCACCTCAAACTCCCCCTGGTCACCGCCACCCTGGGCATGCGCAACCGCCGGACCATCAAGCCGGTCACCCTCGACCACGGCGCCGCCGGCCAGCGGCTCGTCGAAGCCGTCATCGCCCGCGAGCCCCGGTTCAAGGGAACGATCCTGCACGCGGACGAGACCGTGTACGCCCACGCCGGTCACGAACTGCTCGCCGTCCTGTGCCGCCGCTACCCGGCCGGCCTCGACCGGGCCGTCGTCCTGCCGATGGCCGCGCTCCTCAGCACCGCACCGGGCGGCCGCCTCCTCGTCGACCACCTCGCCGACCGCTTCTACGGCGGCGACCCGGTGGCCCTGTTCGACGCCTGCACCACCCTGCTCCTCGACTGGCAGGCCGCCCTCTTCGACCACGGCATCGCCCTCGAGTCCCATCAGCAGAACGTCTCGCTGGTGTTCGACCGGGCCCCGGAGGACGGCCGTACGCGACTGCGGCTGCTGTTCAAGGACGACGACGGTCCCCGCCTGAACCTGCCGCGGCTGCGCCGAACCCTGGGACCCGAGGCGGACGAGCTGGTCTCCGGCTTCCGGGACCCGCGGATGTTCGGCGAGGACTACCGGGCCGTCGCCGACATGTTCGTCACCATCACCCTCCACCTGTGCGTGGGCGCGTACGCCTTCGGCCTGGCCGCGCACGGCCGCGCCCCGCGCGAGACCCTGCTGGACCTCGTACGCGAACGGATCGCGGAGTGCGCCGAGCGTCTCGGGACCGGCCCCGGGCAGCCCGGGGCGGTGCTGCGGGAACGGGTGCTGGAGGCCGGCGAGCTGCCGGTCAAGGCCATGGTCACCGCGGGGACCCTCCTCACCAAGGAGCGGTCCGGCGCCTCGGACATCAACACGCACTACACGACGGGCCCCAACTACCTGCGCCGTCGGGCGGGGGACCCGCGATGAGCGCGACAGCCGCCGGGACGAGGGGGTCCGCGGCCCCGGAGCCGCGGACCGGGTCCGACCCGATCGGTCCGGTCGGTCCGGTCGGACCGGTCGACTCGGTGGGCCCGGTGGGCCCGGTGGGCCCGGTGGGTCAGGTAGGCCCGGCCGGTCCGTCGGGGAACCCGCCCGCCCCCTCCTCACGTCCCACGCTGGGGCGGCGGCAGGTCCACGCCGTCGCCGGAACCTACTTCGTGGCGTCCTTCGCCGCGCTCGGCCTCCCCCCGTACCTCACGGAGATCCTCCCCGGGCTCGGGGACCCCACCGCCCGCTGGGCAGGCGTGCTGTACATCGTCCCCACGATCTTCGCCGCCGTCGGTGCCCCGCTGTGGGGACGGCTCGCCGACCGGTTCGGGCGCAAGCGCCTGCTGCTGCGCGCCCAGCTCGGACTGGCCCTGTCGTTCCTGCTCGCCGGGTGGGCCGACTCCCTCGCCGCCTTCACCGTCGCCCTGGTCCTCCAGGGCATCCTCGGTGGCACGTTCGCCGCCTCCAACGGCTACCTGGGCGCCGCCCTCGAGGGTCCGGAGCTGTCCAAGGCGCTCACCCTGATGCAGGGCGCGGCCCGGGCGGCGCTGGTCTTCGCCCCGGTGGTGGTCGGCTCGCTGTCGCCCTGGGTGTCGCCCCACCGCCAGTACGTGCTGTTCGCCGTCCTGCCGCTCGCGGCGGCGGTGCTGATCGCGGCGCTGCCGGAGTCGCGCGCGGCGAGGCCCCCGGCCGACCGGGCCACCGGGGCGGGGCGGGAGACCGAGCCGGACGCCGGGACCGCGAAGACGCCGGAGGGGGCGACGGAGCCGGCGGGCCCGGGAACGCCGTCGCCGGTCTCCCGCCTCCGGGCCCTGTACGCCCTGGAGTTCGCCTTCGTCTTCTCCACCGTCATCTCCTTCCCCTACCTGATCCGGCTCGTCGAGGACCGCGTACCCGGCACCTCCCCGGCCGTCTCGGGCCTCTTCTTCGCCCTTCCGCACCTGTGCTACCTGCTGACGGCCATGGCCGTGCACGCCGCCTTCCACCGCCGCCCCCGGACGGGCATCGCCCTGGGCTTCGCCTGCATCGCGCTCGGCCTCGCCGGGCACGGCGTGGCCGGCAGCCTGGTCACCCTGACCGCCGTACGGCTGCTCCTCGGCGCGGGCCTGACCCTCGGACTCGTGTGCCTGTCCGTGCTCGCGGCCGAGTGCGCCGAAGGACGCGCCTCCGGCGGGCTGTTCGGCTCGCTGGAGTTCTTCTCCAAGGCGGGCGCCGTCGTCGCGGGAGTCGCCGCCGCCGTGGGCACCGCCCGCTACGGCCCGGCCGCACCCGTCCTGACCGGTGGTGTCGTGGCGCTGGGCGCCGTGTGCGGCCTCGCCCTGCCCCGCACCCTCCGTTCGATCCGCACCCGCTGGAGCCGTTGATGCCCCCGCTGAACAAGTCGCTCGCCCCCGCTCCCGTGTCCGCCGGACGGGCCGGCGCCCCTGACCTGCCGAGCGCCGACGACGTCGTCGCGCACACCCTCCTCAACTGCCTGCTGCGCGAAGTGTCCGGACCCGAGCACCAGAGCGCCGTCACCGACGGCCACCTGCTGCTGCGCCTGCCCCGGCGCGGCGTGCTGCTGCGGATCGCCCTGCGCCGCACCTCCCTCCTGGGCGCCCACCGGTTCACCGGCCCCGTCCTCGAACAGGACGGCGACGCGTGGAAGCGGATCGACTGGCGGCGCCTCGCCGAGCACACCCGGGAGGAGCTGTCACTGCGCACGGGCGTACAGAACGACGAGTTCCTGGGACAGGTCGCCTCCGGTCACGAGGCCGTCGCCGCCGCGCTGGCCGCCCGCGGCACGGAGCGGCACCCGTTCACCGGTGAGGACGGCCTCGCGACCTACCTCGCGTCCGAGCAGTCGCTCCTCTTCGGCCACCGCTTCCACCCGACCCCCAAGGCGCGCAGCGGCGACGCCTCCTCCTGGTCGTCGTACGCGCCCGAGGCGGGCGCCGTCTTCCCGCTGCGCCACCTCGCGGTCCGTGCCGGGCTGATCGCCGAGGAGCGCGTCGAGGAGAGCGCCACCGAACCGCTGGACCGGCTGCACCCCGGTCTCCCGGACGGCTACCGCCTGCTGCCCGCGCACCCGTGGCAGTACGCGATGCTCCGCGACCACCCCGGACTGCGGGCCGCGTTCGACCGCGGCGACATCCTGGACCTCGGGCCGGGCACCCGGCCCTTCGCCGCCACGGCGTCCGTGCGCACCCTCTACGACGGCGAGACGTTCCTGAAGTTCAGCCTCAACGTCCGCATCACCAACTGCCTGCGCAAGAACTCCCGTTACGAGCTGACCGGTGCCGTCGCGCTGACCCGGCTCCTGGAGCCCGCCCTGACCGACCTGGCGGCCCGCTTCCCCGGCAGCGGCATGCTCCGCGAGCCCGCCTACCGCAGCCTCGCCCTGCCTGGCCCCGACGGGACGCCCGACCGCGCCCTGCTCGAAGGCTTCGGCGTGATCGTCCGCGAGGGCCTGTCCCGGCAGCTCCTGCCGGGGACCACCCCGCTGCTCGCCGGCGCCGTCGCCGACGAGTACCCGACCGGCCCCGGTCACATCTCCCGCCTCCTGCGGGGAGCCGGCCCGGGGGCCGCGCTCGACTGGTGGGCGGCGTACCTCAAGCTGCTCGTCCCGCCGGTCCTGGCCGCCTACTTCGACCACGGCCTCGTCCTGGAACCCCACCTCCAGAACGTCGTCGTCTGCGTCGACGACGACGGCATGCCGGCCCAGGTCCTCTTCCGCGACCTCGAAGGCACGAAGCTCCTGCCCGAGCGGCACGCCGCCACCCTCGCCCCGCTGCCCGCCGACGTCGCCGGCCCCATGACGTACGACGCCGAGCGCGGCTGGGACCGGGTCGTCTACTGCCTGCTGGTCAACCACGTCGCCGAGATGCTCGCCGCGCTCGCGGACCTGCACCCGCAGTCCGAGGCCGCGCTGTGGGCCCAGGTCCGCGCCACCCTGCGGACCTACGCCGACCTGCACGGATGCCCGCCCCGGCTCGCCGCCCTGCTGGCCGGCGTACCGCTGCCGGCCAAGGCCAACCTGCTCACCCGCTGGGAGCGCAAGGCCGACCGCGAGGCCGGTTACGTCCGTCTCGCCTCCCCCTTCGCCGAGGCCGTCCTGACGGAAGCGGCCCACGACGAGAACACCTGGAGCGAAGCCCGATGACCGCCCCCACCGCGACGGTGACCGACCGCGTCCTCTCGCTGGACCCCACCGAACTCCCGGCCTACGTCTACGACCTGGCCGCCCTGCGCGAACACGCGGCATCGGTGCGGGCGGCCCTCCCCGCGAACGTCGAGCTGTACTACGCGGCGAAGGCCAACCCCGAGCCGGAGGTCCTGGCCGCGCTCGGCCCGTACACCGACGGCTACGAGGTCTCCTCGGGCGGCGAACTCGCCCACGTCGCCAAGGCCGTCCCGGGCCGGCCGCTCGCCTTCGGCGGCCCCGGCAAGACCCCGGCCGAACTGGCGGAGGCCCTCGGCCGGGGCGTCTCCCGCTTCCACGTGGAGAGCCTCCACGACCTGGCCGTGCTGGGGACCCTTTCGGCCGGGCTCGCCCCCGGGGCCCGCGTCCCCGTCCTCCTCCGCTTCAACCTGCCCCTGGCGAACGCCTCGCTGGCGGGCAGCTCACTGACGATGGGCGGCCGCCCGACCCCGTTCGGCCTCGATCCGGCGGACGCGGACACGGCGGTCCGCCTCCTCGTGGACGGCCGGTATCCGCACCTCGAACTGCGGGGCGTCCACGCCCACCTGGCCAGCGGCCTGGAGGCCCCGGACCTCCTGGCGGCGGCGGAATCCGTCGTCACCTGGTCCGCCGGCCTCGCCGCCCGCCACCGCTTCCGCCTGGCCGAGGTCAACGTGGGCGGCGGCATGAACGTCGACTACACGGCCCCCGGCAGCCGCTTCGACTGGACGGCGTACGGCGCCGGCCTGGCGCGCCTCACCGCCGCCCACCCCGGCCTGACCGTACGGATCGAACCGGGGCGGGCCCTGACCGCGTACTGCGGCTGGTACGCCACCGAGGTCCTGGACGTCAAGGACAGCCACGGCGAGACCTTCGCGGTCGTCCGCGGCGGCACCCACCACCTGCGCACCCCCGCCACCAAGGGCCACGACCAGCCCTGTTCCGTCCTCCCGGTGGAGACCTGGCCGCACCCGTGGCCCCGCCCGTCCGCGGGCCGGCCCCTGGTCAACCTCACCGGCCAGCTCTGCACTCCCAAGGACCTCCTGGCCCGCCGGGTCCCCGCGCCGGGCCTGCGCGCGGGCGACCGGGTGGCCTTCGCCCTGGCGGGCGCCTACGCCTGGAACATCTCCCACCACGACTTCCTCATGTACCCCCGCCCCACGTTCCACTTCCTGGGCGGCCACGACTAGCGCGTCAGCAGGGGAAGGATCCGGTCCGGGGTCAGGGGCAGGTCGCGCAGGCGCACGCCCGTCGCGTGGTGGACGGCGTTGGCGATCGCCGCGGCCGTGCCGACGATCCCGATCTCCCCGATGCCCTTGCTGCCCATCGGGTTGAGGTGGGGGTCGTGCTCGTCCACCCAGTGCGCCTCGATCGCGGGCACGTCGGCGCAGGCGGGGACGTGGTACGAGGCCAGGTCGCGTTCGGTGTAGTCGCCGAAGACGGCGTCCATGGTGCTGTGCTCGGTCAGCGCCATGCCGAGCCCCATCGTCATGCCGCCGATGAACTGCGAGCGGGCGGTGCGGGGGCTGAGGATCCGGCCCGCCGCGAAGACGCCGAGCATCCGGTGCACCCGGACCTCGCCGGTGACCGTGTCGACGCGGACCTCCGCGAAGTGCGCGCCGAAGGCGTGGCGGGCGTACGGGGACTCCCGTCCCGTCTCCTCCCCGGTGTCCGCCTCGGCGGTCACGCCCCCGGGCGGCAGCGGACCGGAGCGCCCGGCCAGTTCTTCGCGCAGGGCCGTGCACGCCTTGTGCACGGCCCAGCCCCAGGAGCCCGTACCGGAGGAACCGCCCGCGACGGGGGCGTCGGGCAGGTCGCTGTCGCCGAGTTCCACGCGCACGGCGTCGAGCGGGACGTCCAGGGCTTCGGCGGCGATCCCGGCCAGGACCGTGCGCGCCCCCGTGCCGATGTCGGTGGCGTCGACCCGTACCGTGTAACGGCCGTCCGGTCCGGCGTGCGCCGACGCCTTCGACGGGCTCAGCATCACGGGGTAGGTGGCCGAGGCCACGCCCGTGCCCCACAGCAGGTCCCCTTCGCGGCGGACGCCGGGACGGGGGTCGCGGCCCTCCCAGCCGAAGCGCCGGGCGCCCTCCCGCAGGCACGCGGCGAGGCCCCTGCTGCTGAACGGCTTGCCGCTGTCGGGCTCCTCGTCGGGGTCGTTGCGCAGCCGCAGCTCCACCGGATCGACGCCCGCTGCCTCCGCCAGCTCGTCCATGGCGGCTTCCAGGGCGTACATGCCGGACGCCTCGCCCGGCGCGCGCATCCACGACGGGGACGGCACGTCCAGGGCCACCACCCGGTGGCCGGTGAAGCTGTGGGGAGAGGTGTACATGGTGCGGGCCGGGACGGCGGCCTGCTCGACGAACTCCTTCACCGTGGACGTCTGGGTGACGACCTCGTGGGAGAGGGCGGTGATCACCCCCTCCCCGGACGCGCCGATCCGGAGGCGCTGGATGGTGGGCGCGCGGTGGCCCACGACCGCCGCGAGCTCGCGGCGCGGCAGGACGAGCCGGACCGGGCGGCCGGTGTGCCGGGCGGCCATCGACGCGAGGACCGCCGGGGGCCGGGGCGTGCCCTTCGAGCCGAAGCCGCCGCCGACGAAGGCGGAGACGACCGTGATCCGCTCCGGCGGCAGCCCGAACAGGCCCGCCAGGACGTTCCGCACCGTCGTCGCGCCCTGGCTGGAGTCGTGCACGGTCAGCCGGTCCCCCTCCCACCGGGCGGTGGAGGCGTGGGGCTCCATCGGGTGGTTGTGCAGGGCGGACAGGGAGTACGTCGCGTCGATCCGTACGGCGGAGGCCGCGAAGGCCCCCTCGAAATCGCCGCGCTCCCGCACGGCCGGGAAGCCCCCGTTGGCCTTCTCGGGGGTGTAGAGGCGCGGGTGGTCGGCGCGGAGCAGGACGTCGTGGTCCTCGACGGCGTACTCGACCTCCAGCGCCTCGGCGGCCGCGCGCGCGTTCTCCGGGGTGTCGGCGACCACGACGGCGACGTACCAGCCCCGGTGCGGGACCCTGTCGTCCTGGAGCAGGAGGAGCGTCGGGTCGTCGCACTCGCCCAGGCGGGGCGCGTTCTCGTGGGTGAGCACGGCGTGCACGCCCGGACGCCGCAGGACCTCGTCGGCCCGCACGGCGGTGACCCGTCCGCGCGGCACGGTGGCGGGTACGGGACAGGCGTGGAGACAGCCGGGCGGGGTCCGGTCGACGGCGTAGCGGGCCTCGCCCGTCACCTTCTCCCGGGCGTCGCGCCGGACGGCCCCCGTCGCCGGGTCTGCGGATCGGCTGGTCATGGCGCGGTGCCCTCCTCCGGTGGTCATCGGGTCGTGCCGTCGTGCGCGGCGCGGGACGCGAGGCCGCGCAGGACGCTCACGGCCAGGTTGCGGGCGAGGGGGACCTTGAAGCCGTTGTCGCGCAGCGGTTCGGCCGCGGCGAGTTCGGCGTCGGCCGCCCGTTCGTACGTCTCGTCGGTCGCCGGCGCGCCGCGCAGGACCTCCTCCGCCGCGCGGGCCCGCCAGGGCTTGTGGGCGAGGCCCCCGAAGGCGAGGGCCGCGTGCCCGATCCGGCCGTCCTCGACGGTCAGGACGGCCGCGACGGAGGCGAGCGCGAAGGCGTACGAGGCGCGGTCGCGGGCCTTGCGGTAGGCGCCGCGCGCTCCGGGCGGGGGCGCGGGCAGCGTCACGCCGGTGATGAGTTCGCCGTCCTCGGAGACCGTGTCCCGGTCCGGGCGTTCGCCGGGCAGCCGGTGGAACTCCGTGACGGGCACGGTCCGTTCGCCGTCCGGTCCCAGGAGCCGGACCTCCGCGTCGAGGGCGGCGAGGGCGACCGCCATGTCCGACGGGTGGGTGGCGACGCAGTGGACGGAGTGGCCGAGCACCGCGAGGTCGCGGTGGACGCCCTCCCGGGCGGGGCAGCCCGAACCGGGCTCGCGCTTGTTGCACGGCTTCGACGTGTCCTGGAAGTACGGACAGCGGGTGCGCTGGAGCAGGTTGCCCCCGGTCGTGGCCGCGTTGCGCAGCTGCGCGGAGGCACCGGCCAGCAGGGCCTGCGAGAGGACGGGGTAGCGGGTGCGGACGAGGGGGTGGGCCGCGAGGTCGCTGTTCCGGACGGTCGCACCGATGTCCAGGCCGCCCCCGGCCGTCTCCTCCACCGCGTCGAGCGGCAGGCCGCCGACGTCGACGAGCAGCGAGGGGCCGGCCACCCCCAGCTTCATCAGGTCCACGAGGTTGGTCCCGCCGGCGAGGAACCGGGCACCGGGGTGGGCGGCGAACCGTTCGACCGCCTCCTCGGCCCGCTCGGGCCGGACGTACGCGAAGGGCTTCACCGCGCGGCCTCCCCGATCGCGTCCACGATGTGCGGATAGGCGCCGCAGCGGCAGATGTTCCCGCTCATGCGCTCGCGGATCTCGTCCGGGTCGAGCGGGACCGGTTCGCCCGGCGGCCGGTCCGGCGGCGTCACGAGCGAGGGCTGCCCGGCGGCGGCCTCGTCCAGGAGGGCGACGGCCGAGCAGATCTGGCCGGGGGTGCAGTAGCCGCACTGCAGGGCGTCGCGGGCGACGAACGCCTCCTGGACCGGGTGGAGCCGGTCGCCGTCGGAGAGTCCCTCCACCGTGGTGACGGACGCGTCCGCGCAGGCGACGGCGAGCTGCAGACAGCTGTTCACGCGCCGGCCGTCGAGGAGGACGGTGCAGGCCCCGCACTGCCCGTGGTCGCAGCCCTTCTTCGAGCCCGTGAGGTCGAGGTGGTCGCGCAGCGCGTCCAGCAGGGTCGTGCGGTGGTCGAGGGTGAGGGTGCGGGCCGTGCCGTTGACCCGCAGGGTGACCGTGGAGGAGGCGGCCCCGGCCTCCGGCCCGTACTCCACCCCGGCCCTACCCACGGCGGGCTCCCCGGGCGGTCCCGGACGGCCTCCCGGCCGCTCCGGGGTCCTCGCGTGTCGGTGCGGTCCGGTCCACGGGTCCTCCTCCTCGCCTTCGGCTTCGCCTCGGCCGACGTTATGCGAGGGGCGCCTTCCCCGCCCGCCGCGACCCATGCGGCTGGTCCCTTCGGGGGGCGGGGCCCGTCAGCAGGGTCTGCGCCACGCGTCCAGCTCCTGGTTCTTCAGCATCGACGACAGGCGGAGGGCGCGGGCCCGCGGGCAGAACGCGGAGGGGGCCCCGTCGTACTCCACGTGGAAGACCGCCTTGCCCGCCGCGACGAAGGGTTCGAGCCGGGCGCACTCGTCGTACCGGGCGCACTCCTCGTTGACCGCGAAGTCGAAGTGGGCCAGCAGCGCGGGGATCTGGGCGAGGTCGTTCTTGAGGCCCACGGCCAGGCCGCGCTCGTGGGCGATCTCCGCGATCACGCGGTTGTAGCGGAGCTGGTCGTCCGCCGTCAGCGGGAAGCCGGTGTCGTGGGCGTAGCCCTCCACCAGGTCCGGTTCCACCGCGTCGAACCCCTTGTCGCGGCACATGTCGAACCGGCGCTCCATCAGGGGGCGGAGCACGTCGACGCGGCGGATGTCCAGCCAGCGCTCGCCGTGCCAGCCGTTGGGCCCGCCCAGGACGGAGGAGGGGAAGGCGTCCCGGTCGGGGCGGTACTTCTCCCACGCGCCGACGTTGACGTAGCAGATCACCTTGCGGCCGTCCCGGTGCAGACGGGCCACGTCGGCGGCGCTGTTCTCGAAGCCGTCGATGTCGTACACCGGCACGTCGACGGAGGGGTCGGCCCTGCCGTCGAGCTGCCACTGCCACGCCAGGCCGGGACGGGGTCGCCAGCGCGGACCGGAGGCAGGGGACGGGGAGGACGCGGAGGACGCCGAGGGCGCGGCCGGGGGGCGGGCGGCGTCCCCCGGGGCGGGGCGGCCGGTCGGAGGAGGGGGCGTACGGGCCGGCGCGGAGCCGCCGGTGGCGGAGGCGCCGGGCCCGGGGGTGCCCGTCGCGGGGCCGGAGGTGCGGTCCGGTGCGGGGCCGGTCGTACGGCCCGCCGTCGGACCGGTGGCGGAACCGCCCCCCGCCCCCGGACCGCCCGGCCCTCCGGAGCAGCCGGCCAGCACCGCCAGGAGGAGCAGGAGGGCCGCGGGAGTCCGGCGGAGCCGCCTCACCGGTCCGCCTCCGCGAGCGCCGGGGTCAGACCGGCCCAGGGGTTGGGCGGCTCCCCGGTCACCGGGCCGCACACCCCCGCGCCCCGCTCGCGCGCGGTGCGCACGGCCAGCGGGACGAGCGGGGCGGGCACCCCGTACACCAGGTGGCAGAGCCGTTCCGCGGGCAGCCGCGCCGTCCACGACGGGCGGCTGAACGTCGAGACGTACGTGGACCAGTGGCCCTCGAAGGTGACCGTCAGGTCCGCCAGACGGGCGTAGCCCGGATCGGGGTGGACGCCCGGGTTGAGGACCACGGGGGAGACGCCCGCCCTGCGCAGGGAGCGCACCAGGCGCCGGCAGTCCGTCAGGCCGTCGCGCCCGGCGGTCGCCCGGTCGAGGAAACACCCGTCCACCCCGTACCACTCCCGGTGCCGGAGCGCCTCCTCGACGATCCGCTCCGCGTCGCGCACGCCGTAGTCCGTGTCCACGTAACCGAGCAGCCGCGCCCCCGCCGCCCGCAGCGCGCGGGCGGCGGCGGCGAACGCCGGATCGGGCGCGTCGCCGGGACCGCTCGCCGGGTTGATCACCACGGCGTACGTGTGCGCGGCGCCGGCGATCAGCCGGTGCCAGGCGGCCGGGTCCTCGGCGGGGTGGACGTACAGCGGGACCAGCAGGCTCACGGCGCCGCCACCCCGTCGGGCGTACGGGAGCGGAACCGCGCCGCCCACAGCGCCGCGAGGGAGGCGTCGAGGGAGTGGACCGGACGCCAGCCGAGAGCGGCACGGGCCGCGGTGATGTCCGAGCACTGCCACGACACCCGCGCGGACCGGGCCGAACCGCCCCCGTCCTCCTCGGTGATCCGGCCCCGGAACCCGGCCGTGTCCGCCAGCCTCCGCACCATCTCCCGCACCGGCAGGGCCTCGCCGCCGCCGACGTTGAGGACGGGCGGCGGCGGCCCGGGGGCGGTGACCGCCAGCTCCACCGCCCGCGCCACGTCCCGCACGTCCACGAAGTCGCGGTACGCGGAGAGGTCGCCGAGCCGCAGCTCCCCCTCCGGACCGCCCGGAACCCCCGCCCCGTCGAGCAGGGCGGCCACCCGCCCCGGCAGCCCCGTGACCGGGGCGCCCGCGCCCACCGGATTGCCCACCCTCAGCACCACCGCGTCGAGCCCCGACGCGGTCACCGCCACCGTGCCCGCCAGCTTGGTCGCGCCGTAAGGACCCGCCGGGGCGCACGGCTCCGACTCCGCCACCCGCCGGCCGGGCACCCCCGGACCGTACTCGGCGGCCGACCCCAGATGGACGAGCCGGGCGCCGGGCGCGGCCTCGCGCAGCGCCGCGCACAGCACGGCGGGCCCGCGCGCGTTCACCTCCGCGAGCGTGACGGCGTCGCCGCCGGTCGCGCCCGCGCAGTTGACCACGGCGTCGGGCGCGGCCTTCGCCAGCACGCCCGCCAGGACGTGCGGACGGTCGGAGGCGAGGTCGACGACGGCGTCGGCCCCCGGGGAACGGCCGCCGACGAGCACCCGGGTGCCCGGCAGCGCCCGCAGCCGCTCGGTGACGTGGCCGCCCAGGTAACCGCCGGCGCCGAGGACGAGGATGCGCATCGCTGTTCAGGCTCCCTTGAGCAGGAGGGACTTGCGGCTGGTGAACTCCGCGTTGGCCCGGTCGTAGTCGTCCGGACGGCCGATGTCCAGCCAGTAGCCGTCGAAGTCGTAGGCGTGCGGCGGCGTCCCGGCGGCGAGCAGGTCGAGGACCAGCTCGTCGAAGCCGAGCGGCAGTCCCGGCGTGTAGGCGTCGAGGGTCTCGCGCGAGACGCCGTAGACCCCCATGGACACCCGGTAGTCGATGCTCGGCTTCTCGGTGAAGGCGACCACCCGGTCGTCGTCGGTGGTCAGCACCCCGAAGTCGATGCGCACCTCGCGGGCGTACGTGGCGATGGTCAGCGGAGCGCCCGACCCCTCGTGCCGGCGCAGCACGTCGGCGTAGTCCAGGTCGGTGAGCACGTCCCCGTTCATGACGAGGAAGTGCTCCGGCAGCCGCTCGCGCAGGTTGAGCAGCGGGCCCATGGTGCCGAGCGGGTTCTCCTCGGTGGCGTAGTCGACGCTCATGCCCCACTGCGACCCGTCGCCCACGTAGGCGCGGATGATCCCGCCGAGGTGGCCGATGGCGAGGGTGCAGCGGGTGAAGCCGGACCGGGACAGCTGGCGCAGCACGATCTCCAGAATGGCGTGCTGGTCCCCGATGGGGACGAGCGGCTTGGGCAGCGCGGTGGTGTACGGCCTCAGCCGGACGCCCTTTCCACCGGCCAGGATCACAGCGTGCATGGCGTACCTCCTGCGGGACGTGCCGGACGGGTCAGATGTTGTAGATGCCGGTCTTGTAGCGGGCCAGGTTGGCGGGGTCGGCGAACCACTCGGCGGTCCGCGCCAGGCCCTCCTCCAGGGTGTGGACCGGCTCCCAGCCGGTTGCCGCGGTCAGCCGGGACGCGTCCGCGACGAGCCGCATCACCTCGGAGTCGGCCGGACGCAGCCGCGCGGAGTCCTCGCGGACGTCGAGCGGGGCGTCCATGACCTTCCCGATCAGCGCGACCAGGTCGCCGACCGAGATCTCCCCGCCCGTTCCCGCGTTGAAGGTCCGGCCCACGACGTCCTCCGCCGGGGCCGTGCCCACCGCGAGGAACGCCCGCGCGGTGTCCTTCACATAGGTGAAGTCCCGGGTGGGACGCAGGTCGCCCAGGGTGAGGGTGCGCTCCCCGGCCGCCACCTGGCCGATGACGGTGGGGATCACGGCCCGCATCGACTGCCGGGGACCGAAGGTGTTGAACGGGCGCAGCGTCACCACGGGCGTGCCGAAACTGGCGTGGTAGCTGTCCGCGAGCCGGTCGCCGCCCGCCTTCGAGGCGGCGTACGGGGACTGGGTGTGGATGGGGTGGTCCTCGGTGATCGGCACCGTCTGCGCCGTGCCGTACGTCTCGCTGGTCGAGGTGTGCACCAGACGGGGGATCCCCAGGGCGCGGACCGCTTCGAGGACGTTGAGGGTGCCGGTCACGTTGGTGTCCACGTAACTGTGCGGCGCCCGGTAGGAGTACGGGATCGCGATGAGCGCGGCCAGGTGGTACGCGCAGTCGGCGCCGTCGAGCAGACCGCGCACCGAACCCGGGTCGCGGACGTCGCCGAGCACGATCTCCACCTGGTCGAGGACGTCGGGGGAGAGGGTCTCCAGCCAGCCGTAGGAGGAGAACGAGTTGTACTGGGCCATGGCCCTGACCCGGTGGCCGGAGGCGACGAGCGCCTCCGTGAGGTGCGAGCCGATGAACCCTTCGGCCCCGGTGACGGCGGCGAGCGGTGCGGAGGTCAACTCTTCGGTCCTTTCGACGGGGAACAGCGCGGTGGTGGGCGGAGCGGGAACGGACGGAGCGGGAACGGACGGCCGGGAGGCCGGTCCGTCAGACGTGCGGCGAGGGCCGGCCCAGGAGGGCGACGACACAGGCCGCCAGACAGACCGCGGCCACGGAGCAGACCACGGGCAGCACGCCGGACCCCGGTGACGGCGCCGCACCGGTGACGGCCGCGGCGGTGACGGCGGCCGCCCCGCAGAGCGCGGCCGGCGGCCAGGCCACGCCGAACGCCTGGAGGAGCAGGGCGGTCCACAGCACCGCGGCGAGGGAGAGCAGCGCGGCCGGACCGGAGCCCATGAGCAGCGCCGGGACCAGCAGGAGCGGCAGGTAGCAGGAGAGGCAGAGCGCGAGGACGCCGGACGAGCGGAGCAGGAACGCCCGGGGCGTCGCGCTGGCGCGCAGCGCGGCGACCGACCAGCCCCGGTAGCGGTAGAGCAGCCACTCCGCCGGGCCCATGCTGAGCGTGAGGACGATGACCGCGTACGGGTCCCGCCGGCCCTCCAGCGTCACGAGCACCGCCGCCGCGAGCCCGAACAGGCCGTACGGCACGGAGGCGCGCAGCCGCGGCCGCGGACCGCCGGCGACGACCGGTACGGCGAAGCCGGAGCCGAGCACCCGCAGGGCGACGGCGAGCGTGGCGAGGAGCGCGAGCAGGGGGAAGGTGAGCCGCAGCAGGGCGCCCGGCTCCCACCAGGGCAGCAGCACGACGCCCGCCATCAGCGGGCTGAGCGCGGCGAGCAGCAGCCGCTCCCGGCCCAGCACGAGCAGCACGCCCGCCGCCGCCAGGTACAGCGACTGGGCCGCCGCCGCCGCGGTGGCGGGGCCCCCGCCGGCGGGGATCGCGGCGAGGCCCGTCGCCACGGCCGCCCCAAGCACGGAGCCCTTGAGCAGCGTGCGCGACGCCTCCCGCCGTCCCGTCGCGAGCCGCAGGTGTGCCCGGTGGCCGAGGGCCTGGCCCCACGCCCAGGAGACGACGCCCGCCGTGATCAGGACGGGGGCGTGCTCGTCGACGCGCCACAGCGGGGCGGTGAGGAGGTACGCCACGGCGGGCAGCGCGAACAGCAGACCGCGCAGCAGGCACCGGGCCGTGTCGGGCCGCCAGGGGTCGTCGGGCGCGGCCGGTTCCGGGAACGTCCGGGGCACCCGTTCGTACAGCGCCGCCGCGAGCGAGAACAGGGTGGGATGGCCGTACCGCTCCTTGATCAGGGAGGCGGACAGGCCGTCCGCCTCCAGGAGCGCGGCCACCTCGTAGGGGTGGACGGCCGGTCCGACGCGGTCCGCGAGTTCGGCGGCGAGCGCGCTGACCGCCTCCTCGTCGGGCCCCTTCGGAGGGAGCCGGATCGCCAGCGTGGCGTCGTCCAGGAACCGCCGGGTGCGCGGCACGGCGAGCCGGATCGCGAGCGTGTCCTGTTCGGCGCCGCCGGGTTCGAGGAACATCGGCCCGCTCATCCGGCGAAGCTCCCCGTGGCGCTGGCCACCGGCGCGGGCAGGACGGTCCGGACGGGCGCCCGCCGTTCCCCGGAGGCCAGTTCGTGGTAGATGGCGCGGAAGGTGTCGATGGTCTGCCGGAGGGTGAACCGCTCGATCACCCGCAGCCGGGCCGCCTCTCCCATCGCCCGGCGCCGGTCCGGGTCGCCGAGGAGGGCGAGCGCGGCGGTGGCCATCGCCGCGGGGTCGCGCGGCGGCACCACGAGCCCGGCGTCGCCCACGGCCTCCCGCACGCCCCCGACGTCGGTGGAGACGGTCGCGCGTCCGCAGGACATCGCCTCGATCAGGGTGAAGGGGAAGCCCTCGCTGATGCTGGACAGCATCACGACGTTGCCGGCCGCGTAGGCGTCCTTGATGTCGTCCACGCGTCCCTCGAAGGTGACGGCCCCGGCCTGGCCGAGGTCGGCCGCCAGCGCCTCGCAGCGCTCCCGGTACGCCTCCCCGCCCCGGGGCGTGCCGCCGAAGAGCCGCAGCCGGACGCCGGGCAGCCGGTCCCGGACGATCGCGAAGGAACGGATCAGCGTCTCCAGGTCCTTGATCGGGTCCACGCGCCCGGCCCAGCTGAGGGTGAGGGCCTCCGGTTCGGGACCGGCGTGCGGGAAGGCGGCGGGGTCCACGCCGTTGTAGACCGTGCGGATCGACGCCGGGTCGGCGCCGCCCTCCTCCTCCCACAGCCGGTTGTAGCGGTTGCCCGGGGTGATCAGGGACGCCTTGCGGTAGCTCTCCTCGGCGAGCAGCCGGAAGAAGCCGAGCACCACCGCCTTGACGGGCCAGCGGTAGGGCGCGGTGCGGTAGCCCAGGTAGCGCTCGCGCAGGTACACGCCGTGCTCGGTGAGCAGCAGGGGCACCCCGTGCCGTTCCAGGGCGGCCAGGCCCGGCAGGACGGCCACCCCGCCGCTGACGGCGTGCGCGACCCCGGTCGCCGGGGGCGGCGCGGACAGCGGGCGCAGGGCGTGTTCGAGCAGGGCGGTGGCGGTGAGCGCGTCGTGCAGGGTCGGCCCGGCCTCGCGTACGGCGAGTCCCGGGCGCCGCCACACGGAGGTGAGCACCGCGAGCGCCGCGTCGCCCCGCAGGAACGGACTGAGCAGGCCGTCCCCGGCGGCGTGCGCGAGCGCGTACAGGGCGGGGGAGAAACCGTCCTCGGCACGCGGGTCGAGCAGTGCGGTCAGGAACTTCTCGTAGGCGTCGGCGAGCCGCCCGGCGGTCCTGCCCCGGGCCGGCCGGCCCTCCGGCGCGGGGCCCCACATGGGGACGGAGAGGACGCTGGAGACGTGGGCGGGCAGGTCCCACGCGAGGGCTTCGCGGCCCGAGCCGGTGACGGCGAGGACGTCGAAGTCGATGTCCGGCATGCCGGTGACGAGCTGGTCGCACCAGACGCTGACGCCGCCGTGGCTGTGCGGGTAGGTGCCCTCGGTCAGAAGGGTGACGCGCGGGGCGCCCGGGCGCCGGGCGCCGTGTCGAACGTGCATGTGTGTGCTCCACGGCCGTGGTGGGGTGGTCGTGCGGGTCCCGGCCGCCGCTGGGCGGCCGGGACCTCGCTGCCGGGACGGGGCAGCGCCGCCGGTGCGGCGGTCAGCCGTCCGTGCCGGGTGCGACCGGCTCGGACACGCCCGCGGGGACCCGGGCGGCCGGACCCGGCGCCGGGACCCGGACCGGTGCGGGCGCGGGCCGGGGGACGGCCGTGAACGCGGGGGCGGAGGGCAGCGAGAGGGTGAGCGGCGTGCCCGCGAGCGCCGTCCAGCCGGACCGCCCGCCCGCGTACGCCTGGCCGAAGGCGGCACCGCTCCGCAGGGTCCCCGCGGGGGCGGTCGCGGGGACCGTCGTGCCGCTCGGCCCCTGGACGGTCACGGTCCGCCCGATGCGGTACGCGGTGACCTGGCCGTTCTGCACGGCCGTGCGCCAGGCGGAGCGCTGCCGGAGCTCCTGCCCGATGTCCTTCATCCGCAGGTTCACCACGGGCGCGTTCGCGGCGAACAGCGCGTCGTACGCGTCGAGGACGCCGTCCAGGACCGGGTAGGCGATCCGGTCCTCGGCCAGGTTCGACTGGTGGATGAAGTGGGGCCGGGGGTCGTTGGCGAGGACGTGGCCCAGGGCGATCCTCCGCTCCAGGGGCACGATGTGGTCCGTGTAGCCGGTGGCGGGGTCGAGCGGGGCGGCCAGGCAGGTGGTGGTGGCCGGGTTGTCCTCGCAGATGCCGCTGCCGCCCTGCGCGCGGCTGGTGTAGATCCAGTTGTACTCGTCGACCTGCTCGGCGGCCCGCCCGGCGTTGTAGAAGACGTTCATCGGGTGGCGGGGGACGGTCGTGGCGGAACCGACCGGGCGCTGGCCGGGTTCGCGGGAGTTGTCCGATCCCAGCCAGGCGATGCCGTTGTCGGCGAGGGCCGGGGCCAGGTGGGGGTTGTCCACGGTCTGCTGGGGCAGGACGCGCAGCCCGGAGTGCTCCCCGGTGACCAGCTCGTCGTCGGCCAGCGGCAGTCCGGCGGCCCGGCCCCACACGCGGTTGAGGGCGATCTCGTCGGAGATGCTCTGCCGGGAGACCCACTTGACGGAGCCGTCGGGGAGGGTGGCGCACCGCCACGGCACCACGGCGACGTTCTGCTCGCAGCCGAGGAAGGCGTGCGTGTAGGTGTGGTTGATCCAGCGGAACGTGTCGCGCCGGGCGATCAGCCGGTCGGCCAGCGCGTCGGTACCGCCGTTGTCCGTGCGGAAGTCGACGCTGCCGGCGGCGTTGTACGCCAGGTCGAGGGTGAAGCCCCGGGAGTTCTGCCAGCCGACGGCGTGGTCCACGTCGGCGGCCGTCATCCGGATGGGGTCCGGGACGGCGTTCGGGTCGGCGCAGTCGACGTCGCCGGGCGTGCAGTTGAGCGCCGGGTTCCAGCGGTCGTCCGCCGCGAGGACGTCGTCGACGTGGACGGCGAAGTAGTTCCGCGAGGCGCCCAGGTGGACCCCGTCGGTCATCCATTCCACGATGCCCCGGGCCAGCAGGCGGAACTGCTGCTGGTACCGGTTGTAGACGAAGGTGACGACCAGCTCGCGTCGTCCGTCGTGCCGGTACTCGCCGACGAGGGACCCGCGCTTGGTCGTCCCGGGTATCGCGGCCTCGACGTACGGGGTGAAGTCCGCGCCCGCCGACGGGGTCGACAGGTAGGCGTAGCTCTCGCCCACGGTGGGCGAGTTGTCCTCGAACGGCACGGCCCCTTCGAGGTAGCCGAACGGGCCGGACAGACCGGCGGCGGTCGCCTGCGCCCCGACCCCGTCGAGGCTTCCGGCGTAGCCGCCGTACACCGCGTACTGGAGGCCGACCTCGGGCCGGGCGTAGGTGTACGCGTCGACCTGCGGGATGTCGAAGGACCGCTCGTAGTCCGCGAGCGCCGCCATCTCGGGGGAGCCGGCCGGGAACGGGTTGTCGTTCGGCAGGACGACGGCCTGGAACTTGGCCCTGGGACCGCCGTCCACGGTGTCCGAGAGGTAGGCGTCGTCGATGACGGGGCGGTCGGCGCGGTTGAGGTCGACCGTCGTGTACGGCGTTCCGGCCGCGTCCAGTTCGGCGGCGATGGCGTCGGTGGCCGGACCCCCGTCGGTCACGACGAGGACCCGCAGGTCGACGCGGGGGGCCTTGCCGACGGCGTGGGCCGTCGTACCCGGCAGGACGAGGGCGGCGACGAGCGCGCCCGTGGTGAGCAAGGTGGTGCCTGAGATCCGCTTCATGCGGTGGTGTCCCCTCCCGGAGCAGGGGTGGGCACGGCTCCGCAGAGCGGACACACCCCCGTCGTGCGACGCCGGCATCCCCCTCGAAGGCCGGTCGTTCACGCATCCGTCGCGTCACATGGTGATGTACCTGTGGAGTTTTTGTGGTCCCGCCGCGAAAGCTGGCCGGAAAAATCAGATATTCGGAACGGTGCTCTTGGCGCGGCGAAAGGCGTGGAAAACCCTTTCGCCGCCCGACCCTCTCCTCCCGTGCGCCGCTTGCGCGCAGGTGGAGAGGGCGGGGGGCGTCGGTCGGTCCGGGGGCCCTCCAGTGGAACCGTCATTGGTCTAGACCGTCAATCCGGAAGAGGAGAGGTGATTTTCGGACAGACCGTTTTGTGACGACTCGCCGGACGCGTCCGTCAGGCGCAGAGGACGCGGGTCTCGGGCGTGTGGACCGGGCCGCCGCTGACGCTGGAGGTGTCGCTGAACTCGGCGTAGAAGTACGAGTAGAAGCCGATGTTGCCGTTGCAGCCGGAGTCGGGCGCGATCTGGAGCGTCAGGGTCACGGTCCTGCTCTGGCCGGGCGGGATCGTGGCCCCGTAGTTGGCGCCGAGGTTGGCCGGGCCGGTGCCGGAACAGGGGGTGCTGCCGGCGGGGCCGGTGAGGACGCAGCCGGTGAACGCGTACTTCAGGTCCGGACGCTGGGTGGTGAGCCAGGTGGGATCGATCGTCTGGTGGACGAACCAGATGTCGTAGGACTTGTTGTTCGTCAGCGTCATGGAGAGGCTGACCGTGCCGCCCGGAGTGGTCGTCGCGGCGTTGGTGGCGAACGTCAGGTCGGCGGCGGCGGCGGTGGCGGTCCGGCCGGCCGCGCTCGCGGCCGGGGCCAGCCCGAACGCGGTGAGGAGGAGGGCGAGGACGGCGGTGAGACCGAGACGTCTCATGAGGTGGGATCGCATGGCCAGGGAGGCTAGGCAGCGGGACGCCCCGGCGTCTGCCTCGGCGAGAAGGCCCGGGACCCACGGCGGCCGAAAGCGTTCTTTCCGTGAAGGTGGTGCGGGGAAAGTGTGACGGCCCCCCGGGGGCGCGTCGCCGCACGCCGCGACGGGTGCGCCGGCGCGCCGCGGACCGGGCCCGGTTCCGGCCCGGCTCCGGGGCGGGGCCGGGGGCATTGGCGCGTACGCGACGGGTCGTGGCGCGCCGGGACCCGGTCGCGCCGGGCCGCGGGGGTCCTCTCCCGGCCACGGGGAGTACTTCCGGCCGCGCCGGACGGCCGGTCGGCGCGGCCCGCGCGAGGAGCTTCCCCGAGGGCGCGTACCCGGTTGTCGACGAGGTGTGTCACTACGGTTACACGAAACCTCCTCGCCCCTTGTAACGTCCTTTCACCTGGGGAAGAGCGAAGAACAACGGGGAGTGGGCATTCCATGGGGCAGTCGGACAAGTACAAGGCGCACATAGCCCTGGTCGCTTCCGCCGTAGGGCTCAGCCTGGCGGTGTGGGGGGCCACGGTGGTGACGCACGACGCGGAGGCGGAGACCGCGGCCACGGCGGGGGCCTCGGCGGGCCGGCAGGACGGGAAGGCGGGGGAACCCGCCCAGGCGCCGCCGAGGAGGATGCCCGAGAGCATCGCCCACGCGGCGGAGGCGGGCGGCCGGGCGGTGAACATCACCATCGACGACGGACCCGACCCGCGGTGGACCCCCCAGATGCTGGACATCCTCCGGGAGCACGGCGTCAAGGCCGTGTTCTGCATGGTCGGGCCGGAGGCGAAGCGGTACCCCGAGCTGGTCGGGAAGGTCGTCGCGGACGGGCACCGCCTCTGCGACCACACCGTCTCCCACGACACCGCGATGGACAAGAAGCCCGTCGCGTACCAGAAGCGGCAGATCCTGGACGCCAAGAAGATGATCGAGGACGCGGCCGGGGGAGCGAAGGTCGAGTACTACCGGGCGCCGGGCGGCGCGTTCACCCCGGACAGCCGCCGGATCGCCGCCGAGGCGGGCATGCGGCCGCTCGGCTGGAACGTGGACACCAAGGACTTCGAGCACCCCGGCGCCGCCTCGATCGTCAACACGGTCAAGAACGAACTGTCCAACGGGCCGACCATCCTCTTCCACGACGGCGGCGGCGACCGCGCCCAGACCGTCGCCGCCCTGCGGGAGGTGCTGCCCTGGCTCAAGCAGCAGGGGCACACCTTCAGCTTCCCCGTGCGGACGGCCCCCTGAGCCCGTCCCGCACCACTCCGCGGACGGTGCCGTCGCCGGTGACCGGCGACGCGCGGAAGGACCGCCCGGCCGGTGCCGGGCGGTCCTTCCGCCGTTCAGGCCGTCCTCCAGAGCGCGGTACGGCGGCCTGACGGAACGGGCGCGGGCCTCAGGCGTCGTCGCGCTTGAGGGAGTCGCGGACGCCCTCGGCCTTGCCCCGGGCCTTCTCGCCCGCCTCGCGGGCCTGGCCCTTCATCTGGTCCGTCTTGCCCTCGGTCTTCATGCGCTCGTTGCCGGTCGCCTTGCCGGCGGCCTCCTTGAGCTTGCCCTTGGCCTTGTCCATGTGGCTCTCGCCCATGACTGATACGCCCCTTTTCTGGTCGACTGGGGTACTTCGGTCACGTTAGGCGCGTTCCCCGGATCCCGCCCGTCAAGCATCCGCACCGGCCCCGCACCGGCCCCGGCGGAGTTCACCCGTCCGGCCGACCCGCCCGGAGGGCCGTCCGCCCCGCCCGCCGGGGCCGTCCCGCGCTCCGGCCCCGGCCGGCCGCCGAAAACCCTTGGACCGCGCACGCGTCCGCGCGGCACACTCCCCTTCCTCACCTTCGTGACGAGAAAACAGGGTTGGGCATGGGATCACCTGAAACGCGTGAAGGATTACCGCCCGGGGGGCCGGTGCTCCTCGCGCTCCGCCACTACGGACGGGAACTGGTCCGTCTGCGACGGCTGGCCGTGCCGGCGATGCTGCTTCCGGCGCTCGGGAACATCGCCCTCCATTACATCGCGCCGCTGGTCGTCGCCAAGCTCGTCGGCCGGGTCACCGGGGACGGCGCCACCGAAGGCGTCGGCCCGCTCCTCCCGTACCTCCTCGGCTTCGCCGCCGTACTTCTGCTCGGCGAGGCCCTCTGGCGCGCCGGACTGCACTGCCTGAACCGCCTCGACGCCCGGGGCATCGAGCACCTGTACGTCATCGGCATGGACGAACTGTTCGCCAAGGACGCCGCGTTCTTCCACGACAACTTCGCCGGATCGCTGACCAAGCGGGTCCTCGGCTTCGCCTCCCGCTTCGAGGAGTTCGTCGACACGCTGACGTTCTCGGTCATGGGCAACTTCGTGCCGCTGGTGTTCGCGTCGGTGGTGCTCTGGCAGTACGACCCGCTGCTCGTGGTCGGCCTCCTGGTGCTGATCGCGGTCACGGGAGGGGGCGTGGCCCCGCTGATCCGCCGCCGCCAGGCGCTCGTCGCCCGGCGCGAGCAGGCCGTCGCCCGGGTGTCGGGGCACGTGGCCGACACCCTCATGAACATGGACACCGTCCGGTCGTTCGCCGCCGAGGAACGGGAGGCCGCCGAGCACCGCTCCCGCGTCGCGGAGTCGCGGCGGCTCACCCTGCGCTCCTGGGACTACGGCAACCTGCGCATCGACACGCTGGTCGCCCCGATGTCCGTCCTGACGAACGTCCTGGGACTCGTCCTCGCCGTCGGCCTCGGCGGGGGAGAGCACGGCGTGGAGGGGATCGTCGTGGCCTTCACGTACTACGCCAACGCCACCCGGATCATGTTCGAGTTCAACCAGATCTACCGCCGTCTGGAGAGCGCGGTGACGGAGGCCGGACAGTTCACCGAGCTGCTCCTCGAACCGCCGACCGTGCTCGACCCGGAGGACCCGGAACCGCTGATGCCCGAGGGCTCCGACGTCCGCTTCGAGAAGGTGACCTTCGCCCACACGGGCGCGAAGCCGCTCTTCGAGGGGCTCGACCTGGAGGTGCCCGGCGGGGCGAAGGTCGGGTTCGTCGGCCGGTCCGGCGGCGGCAAGACGTCCCTCACCCGGCTGCTGCTGCGGATGACGGACATCGACGGCGGCCGGATCCTGATCGGCGGGCAGGACATCGGCCGGCTGCGCCAGACCGACCTGCGCGGCATGATCGCCTACGTGCCGCAGGACCCCGCCATGTTCCACCGGAGCCTGCGGGACAACATCGCCTTCGCCCGGCCGGACGCCACCGAGGCCGAGATCCGCCGGGCGGCCGAGGCGGCGCACGTCACGGAGTTCGCCGACGCGCTCCCCGACGGCTTCGACACCATGGTCGGCGAACGGGGCGTGAAGCTGTCCGGGGGCCAGCGCCAGCGGGTCGCCCTCGCCCGGGCGGTCCTGCGCGACGCGCCGATCCTCCTCCTCGACGAGGCCACCAGCGCCCTGGACTCCGAGAGCGAACTCCTCGTCCAGGAGGCGCTGTGGCGCCTCATGGAGGGGCGGACGGCGCTGGTCGTGGCCCACCGCCTGAGCACGGTGGCCTCCATGGACCGGCTCGTGGTCCTCGACCGCGGGCGGATCGTCGAGCAGGGCACCCACCGGGAACTGCTCGCGGAGGAGGGCGCCTACGCCAAGCTGTGGCGGCACCAGTCGGGCGGCTTCCTCGACGGGGCCCCCACGGCGGCCGACCCGCGCTGACCCGGGCCCGTCGCGGGCGGGGCCGGAAGTTTTCCACAGGCCCCGCCCGCGGCGGGCCGGGGGTTGTCCACAGATCACGCCGGGCGGGACCGGAGTGTCCGAGCGGGCGGATACGCTTCACGAATGGTCCTCTCCGACGCTTCCACCGAGATCTCCGAGCCCGCCCGGGTGCTCCACCGTGTCTTCGGCTACACCTCCTTCCGCGGGCAGCAGCAGGAGATCATCGAGCAGGTCGTCGGCGGCGGCGACGCCCTCGTGCTGATGCCGACCGGCGGCGGGAAGTCGCTCTGCTACCAGATCCCGGCCCTGGTCAGGGACGGCACGGGCATCGTGATCTCGCCGCTCATCGCCCTCATGCAGGACCAGGTGGACGCGCTGCGGGCCCTCGGCGTGCGGGCCGGGTTCCTGAACTCCACGCAGGACCCGTACGAGCGGCAGGCCGTCGAGCAGGCGTTCCTCGCGGACGAGCTGGACCTCCTCTACCTGGCCCCCGAGCGGCTGCGGACCGAGGGCACGCAGCGGCTCCTCGACCGGGGCAGGGTGTCGCTCTTCGCTATCGACGAGGCGCACTGCGTCGCCCAGTGGGGCCACGACTTCCGGCCCGACTACCTCGCCCTGTCCATGCTGCACGAGCGGTGGCCGAAGGTGCCCCGGATCGCGCTGACGGCGACGGCCACGGAGGCCACCCACGCCGAGATCGCCGCGCGCCTCGGCCTGGAGGACGCCCGGCACTTCGTCGCCGGGTTCGACCGGCCGAACATCCAGTACCGCATCGTCCCGAAGAACAACCCGTTCAAGCAGCTCCTGGAGCTGATCAAGACCGAGCACGACGGGGACGCCGGCGTCGTCTACTGCCTCTCGCGGTCCTCCGTGGAGAAGACCGCCGCGCTCCTCGTGGAGCAGGGCGTCGACGCCGTGCCGTACCACGCGGGCATGGACGCCCGCACCCGCGCCGCGAACCAGTCCCGCTTCCTGCGCGAGGACGGGGTCGTGGTGGTGGCGACGATCGCCTTCGGCATGGGCATCGACAAGCCGGACGTGCGCTTCGTGGCCCACCTCGACCTGCCGAAGTCCGTCGAGGGCTACTACCAGGAGACCGGCCGCGCGGGCCGCGACGGCGAGCCGGCCACGGCCTGGCTGGCCTACGGCCTCCAGGACGTGGTCCAGCAGCGCAAGCTCATCGACGGCTCCGAGGGCGACGAGCAGCACCGCCGGGGCCTCGCCATGCACCTGGACGCCATGCTGGCGCTCTGCGAGACCGTCGACTGCCGCCGGGTGCGGCTCCTCGCGTACTTCGGGCAGAAGGGCGAGCCGTGCGGGAACTGCGACACCTGTCTGACCCCGGCCGAGTCCTGGGACGGGACGGTCGCCGCGCAGAAGCTGCTCTCCACGGTGTGGCGGCTGGCCAAGGAGAGGCGCCAGAAGTTCGGCGCCGGGCAGATCATCGACATCCTCCAGGGCAAGAGGACCGCCAAGGTCATCCAGTTCGACCACGACGGACTCTCGGTGTTCGGCATCGGGGCCGACCTGGGCACCGCCGAATGGCGCGGGGTCGTCCGCCAGCTCCTCGCGCAGGGGTTCCTCGCGGTCGAGGGGGACTACGGGACGCTCGTCCTCACGGAGCGGAGCGGTGAGGTCCTGGGCGGCCGCCGCACCGTGCAGATGCGCAAGGAGAAGGCGGTCGCCCCCGCCCGCAAGGAGTCCGGCAGCCGCTCCGGGAAGGGCGCCCGCGTGCCGGTCGACCTGCCCGCCGAGGCCGTGCCGGTCTTCGAGGCGCTCCGCGCCTGGCGGGCCGGGGTCGCCCGCGAGCAGGGCGTACCGGCGTACGTCGTCTTCCACGACGCGACCCTGCGGGAGATCGCGACCCGGCTCCCCGCCACGGTCGCGGAGCTGGGCACCGTCGGCGGGGTCGGCGAGGCCAAGCTGGCCAAATACGCCGAAGGCGTCCTGGAGGCCCTGGCGGGAGCCGGCACCGCCGCTCCGGCCGGGACCACGGCCGGGGGCGGGAGCGCGCCGGCGCCGGCCGCGCGGCCCGGGGCCGTGCCCGCGGCCCCGGCGCGGCACGACGATCCGCCGCACGACGATCCGCCGCCGTACGACGACGAGCCGCCGTTCGACTTCGACGAGCCGGAGCCGTCCTGGGACGAGGAGGGGTAGGGGCGAGCGGGGGCGGGGGAGGCCGCCGGGCCCGCGGCCCGGGACGTCACCCGGAAGCCGTAGCCGTACCGCCCGGAGGACGGCGCCCGGGTCGCCGTGGTGACGGGCGCGTCCGAGACTGCGGGAGTGGCCCGGCCGGGCGAACGGCGGGCCCCCGACCCCCGGAGAGCAGGACGAGCATGCCGTTCACCCTTCCCACCGACATCCAGAACCGCCCGGTCGCCGTGATCGGCGCGGGGACACTCGGACGCAGGATCGCGCTGATGTTCGCCACCAGGGGCGGCGAGGTGCGCATCTACGACCGTTCGGCCGATGCCGAGGAGGCGGCGGTCGCGTACGTGAGGGAGAACGTGGCCGAGGTCGCCGCCACCGTCGAGGGCGGTTCACCCGGCCGGGTCGTCTTCACCTCCGACCTGGCGGAGGCGCTCGCGGGCGCCTGGCTCGTGGTCGAGGCGATCCCCGAGCGCCTCGACCTGAAGAAGGAGATCTTCGGCCAACTGGACCGCGCCGCCGACGCGGACGCCATCCTGGCCAGCAACTCCTCCTCGTACCCGACGAGTCAGTTCATCGACCGGGTCGAGCACCCCGAGCGGGTGCTGAACATGCACTTCTACATGCCGCCGAAGCAGAACGCGATCGACATCATGTCGGACGGCCACACCGACCGGGGGATCATCGACCTCCTGAAGCGGGAACTGCCCCACTACGGGGTCTTCCCGTTCGAGGCGCACAAGGAGTCCACGGGCTTCATCTTCAACCGCGTCTGGGCCGCCATCAAGCGCGAGTCCCTCGCCGTGGTCGCGGAGGGCGTCTCCACCCCGCAGGACGTCGACCGGATGTGGCAGATCAACATGGGCACCCCGGCCGGCCCGTTCCGCATGATGGACCAGGTCGGGCTCGACGTCGTCCTGGACATCGAGGAGCACTACGCCGCCGAGCGGCCCGGACTGCCCGGCGGCCCGCGCGAGCTGCTGCGGAAGTACGTCGACGCCGGTCACCTCGGCGTCAAGACGGGACGGGGCTTCTACGACGACTACACCGGGGGAAAGAAGTAGGACGTGGCGCGGTCGTCGTCCCCGGACCGCGTCGTCCGGGACCGGGGACGGTGACGCCCCCGGTCCTGGCCCCCGCTCACTCCTCGGGCTGCGGCGTGAGCCTGCGCAGCCCCCTGCGGTCGTAGTAGTGCGTCATGGCGAAGCCGAACACCAGGGCCACGACCACGCCGACCGCGATCATGATCCAGGCGCGTCCGAGACCCGCGTCGGCGCGGGCGTCGAAGTACAGGATGGACCTGACCCCCACGCTGAGCTGGTGCATGGGCTCGAAGACGCCCAGGAACCGGTAGAACCCGGGGGTGGCCTCCAGGGGGACGGTCGCCCCCGAGGAGGGGAGGGCGAGGGCGATGAAGACGAACATGGAGACGAGCTGGCCGATGCCGCCGAAGGCGGCGTTGATGGCCTGGACCCCCAGGCCGACGGCGACCGTCGCGCAGTACGAGAACAGCCACAGCGTCGGCAGGTGGGCGGCGTCCATGCCGAGGATCGAGATCGTGGCCACCATGATGAGCGTGGTGGTGAGGAGCGAGACGCCGGCCGTCATGAGCATCTTCAGGAGCAGCGTCTGGGTGCGGCTGATGGGGACCGTCGTGTGGCGGGTGTGCCAGGGGCCGATCTCGCTGTCGGCGTAGCCGAGGGCGGTGTCGACGCCGCTGGTGAGCATGTTGCCGCCGATGAAGCCGGCCAGGACGAGCAGCAGCGTGTAGTAGAAGGCGGTGAGCCCGAGCCCGCTGTGCCGGCCGATGGGATGGCCGACGCTCGTGGTGACCTCCACGGGATCGGCCAGCAGCAGCCGCGCGGTGGGAGCGGTCGCGGAGGCCGAGAGCCGCCCACCGATGTCGCGGGACGCCTGGTGGGCGGCGCTCTGGGAGATCTGGGACGCCATGGACGACCCCAGGCTTCCGACGCCGGGGTTGGTGAGCACGTGCATCGTCGGACGGGCCGTCGCACGGGCGGTGGCCAGTGCCGTCACGGACGCGGTGAAGTCCTTCGGGACGACCAGCGCGCCGTACACCGTGCCGGAGGCCAGCGCCTCCTGGGCCGCCGCCCGGTCCATCCGGCGCCAGTCCACGTCGTCCTTCGAGGAGCCGGCCGCGACGATCGCGTCGGTGATCTGTCCGCCCAGGCTCTTCCGCTGTCCGGGGGGCGGAGGCCCCTGGTCCTCGTCGACCAGGGCGATGGGAAGCCGGTGCAGGTTGTCGGACGGGTTGAGGATGCCGCCCATGTAGAGGAGCGACAGCAGCAGGGCGACGAGGGAGCTCAGGACGGTCGGTACGAGCCACAGCTTGGGACGCCGGACCAGCGTGCCGGCACGGGCCTGCGGGCCGTGGGGGTGCGGGCCGTGAGGGGGCGGGGGGATGTCGGAACTCATGGAACCATCGTCGGCCGACACGTCCCCGTGGCACGGGAACGCGGGGGATACGGGCGGGACGGGCGTGTCGGGCGGGGCGGGCGGAAGGGGAGGAGGTGGACGTGTCGGGAGGGGCGGGCGTGCCGGGAGAAGGCGGGCGTGCGGGGAGGACCGGGCCCGCCCGCGCCACCGTACGCGCGGGGCGCGCCGGGTGTCCGGTCCGCCGCGTCCGGGTCGCCTCCGTGCCGGGACGCGACCGGGGCCGGTCGCGTGACGCCCGTGCCCGGTCGGGTCGCGTCCGGCCCCGGCCCTCCGGCCCCGGCCCGGCCCGCTCCACCGGGGCCCCGCTGCTCGGGCCCCGGTTCGGGCCTCCGTCCCCGCGTCCGTTCCGTTTGCGGAGCGCTGGACATGGCGTTTCAGTGGGAGGGACCCCCCGCGCTTCTCTGGAGCTGACATGTCGATGGCGTTCGGTTCACCCTTCGGTTCCTCCGACCCGTTCAGTGAAATGCTGAATCGTTTCTTCGGCATGTCTCCCGCCTCCTCGCCGCCGGCCGTGCAACGCGTGCCCATCGGACGGCTCCTGACGGAGTCCTCGCACGAACTCCTCAACCTCGCCACCCGCAGGGCGGTCGAGGACGGCACCTCCGACCTCGACACCGAACACCTCCTGTGGGCAGCCACCCGTGTCGATCCCTCCCGCAGGCTGCTCGCCCAGGGCGGAGTGGACCCCGACGCCCTCGCGGACCGGATCGCCGAAGTGCTGCCGGGGGAGTCCGCCGAACCCTCCTCGGAACCCGGGCTCACCCCGGCGGCCAAGCGCACCCTCGCCCTGGCCCACGCCCGCTCGCAGGCCGCCGGGGTGTCGTACATCGGCCCCGAGCACATCCTCGGCGCCCTCCTCGGCGACCCCGACTCCGGCGCCTCCCGTTTCCTGCGCGCCGAGGACCTGGACGTGTCGAAGCTGCGCGGCCCGGCGGACCGGGCGGCCTTCGGCGGGGAGAGCGCGCCCGCCGCCCCGAAGCAGCCGGCCACGACCCTCGACGAGTTCGGCCGGGACCTGACCGAGGAGGCGAAGGCCGGCAGGCTCGACCCCGTGGTCGGCCGGGCGGAGGAGATCGAGCAGACCGTCGAGATCCTCTCCCGGCGCTCCAAGAACAACCCCGTCCTCATCGGTGAACCCGGCGTCGGCAAGACCGCCATCGTCGAGGGCCTCGCCCAGCGCATCGTGGCCGGCGAGGTGCCCGACACCCTCAAGGACAAGCGGGTGATCTCCCTCGACCTCTCCGGGATGGTGGCCGGCGCGCAGTACCGGGGCCAGTTCGAGGAGCGCCTGAAGAAGGTCATCGAGGACGTCCAGGAGGCCCGGGGCGACATCGTCCTCTTCATCGACGAACTGCACACGGTCGTCGGCGCCGGCGCCACCGGCGAGGGCTCGATGGACGCGGGCAACATGCTCAAACCGGCCCTCGCCCGCGGCGAGCTGCACGTGGTCGGCGCGACCACCATCGACGAGTACCGCAAGCACATCGAGAAGGACGCCGCCCTCGAACGCCGCTTCCAGCCCGTCCTGATCCCGGAGCCCACGGTCGAGGAGACCGTGCAGATCCTCGAAGGGCTGCGGGACGCCTACGAGGCGCACCACCGGGTCCGCTTCGCCGACGGCGCCCTCACGGCGGCGGCGGAGCTCTCCGACCGCTACATCAGCGACCGGTTCCTCCCCGACAAGGCCATCGACCTGATGGACCAGGCGGGGGCCCGGGTGCGGCTGCGCAGCGGCGGCCGCTCCACCGAGGTGATCAGCCGGGAGGACCGGCTGGCGAAACTGCGCCGCGAGAAGGACCAGGCCGTCGCGGGCGAGGAGTTCGAGAAGGCGTCCGACCTCAAGCGGCAGATCGCCGAGATCGAGGGCGAACTCGCGGGCATCGAGGAGCGGCGCGAGGGCGTCGTCTCCGTCACGGCCGGCGACATCGCGGACATCGTGTCCCGCCGTACCGGCATCCCGGTCTCCCAGCTCACCGCCAGCGAGAAGGAGAAGCTGCTCAGGCTGGAGCAGGAGATGCACGCCAGGATCGTCGGCCAGGACGAGGCCGTCACGGCGGTCTCCGAGGCCGTGCGCCGCAACCGGGCGGGCATGGGCGACCCGAACCGCCCCGTGGGCTCCTTCCTCTTCCTCGGGCCCACCGGCGTCGGCAAGACCGAACTCGCCAAGACGCTCGCCGAGCTGCTGTTCGGCGACGAGGACCGGATGATCCGGTTCGACATGAGCGAGTTCCAGGAGAAGCACACGGTGGCCCGGCTCGTCGGGGCGCCTCCCGGGTACGTCGGCTACGAGGAGGCCGGACAGCTCACCGAGAAGGTCCGCCGCCAGCCCTACAGCGTGGTCCTGTTCGACGAGATCGAGAAGGGACACCCCGACGTCTTCAACACGCTGCTCCAGATCCTGGACGACGGACGCCTGACGGACGGGCAGGGCCGCACGGTCGACTTCCGCCACTGCGTCGTCATCATGACGTCCAACATCGGGGCCCACCGCATCCTGGACCACCAGGGCGACGCGGCCGAGCTGAAGGACCGTCTGATGGAGGACCTGCGGGGGCGCTTCCTGCCCGAGTTCCTCAACCGCATCGACGACATCATCGTCTTCCACAGCCTCACCGAGGAGGACCTGTCGGAGATCGTCGGCCACCTCCTGGACCGCAGCAAGAAGCGCGTCCACGCGCAGGGCATGACCCTGGAGGTAACCGACGCGGCGCGCAAACTCCTCGTCGCGCACGGCTACCAGCCCGCGTTCGGTGCCCGGCCGCTGCGCCGGACCATCCAGACGGAGCTGGACAACCGGGTCGCCTCCCTGCTGCTCGGCGGTGACGCCGAGCCCGGCGACACGATCGTGGCCGACGTGGCGGACGACTCGATCCACTGCACGGTGCGCAAGGGCGGCCCCGGGGCGGGCGCGCACCGGGACGACGACGAGGATGCCGCCGCGGCGTAGCGCCGGGGCCGGAACGGGTGAGGGGCCGCCGCACACCGGCGGCCCCTCACCCGGTGGGCACGGTCTCCAGGCGCTCGTCGCCGCAGTACACGTTCATGGACGTGCCGCGCAGGAAGCCGACCAGCGTCAGCCCGCTCTCCGCGGCGAGGTCCACCGCGAGCGAGGAGGGGGCGGAGACGGCCGCGAGCAGCGGAACCCCCGCCATCACCGCCTTCTGCACCAGCTCGAAGGAGGCCCGGCCGCTCACCATCAGGACCGTCCCGCGCAGCGGCAGCAGCCCCGACCGCAGGGCGTGGCCGACGACCTTGTCCACGGCGTTGTGCCGGCCGACGTCCTCCCGCAGGCACAGCAGTTCGCCCTCCGCGGAGAAGAGCCCGGCCGCGTGCAGCCCGCCCGTGCTGTCGAACACCTTCTGGGCCGCCCGCAGCCGGTCGGGGAGGACCGCCAGCACCTCCGTGCCGACGCGCAGCGGGTCCTCCGCGACGGACCAGGCGGCCGTGGTGCGCACCGCGTCCAGACTGGCCTTGCCGCACAGCCCGCACGAGGACGTCGTGTAGAAGTTCCGTTCCAGGGAGGCGTCCGGGGCGGCCACACCGGGGGCGAGGACGACGTCCACCACGTTGTACGTGTTGCCGCCGTCGGACGTGGCGCCCGCGCAGTACCGGATTCCGGCCACCTCCCCGGCGGAGCGGACCACGCCCTCGCTCACGAGGAACCCGGCCGCGAGGTCGAAGTCGTCGCCCGGGGTGCGCATCGTCACGGTCAGCGGCCGCCCGCCGACCCGGATCTCCATCGGCTCCTCCGCGGCCAGCGTGTCCGGACGGTAGGAGGCGCCCCCCTCCCGCACGCGCAGGACGCGCCGCCGCGCGGTCACTCGTCCCATGGTTCGTTCCCTCCTGTGGTTCCGGCCGGCGCATCCGCGGGTCCGCGGCGCCGCGCGGCCCGACCCCCGACGGTAGCCGTCGGGGCACCGCCGCGCGCGACGGCCCCGGCCGCGCCCCCCGGAACCGGAACCGGAGCCGGGCGCCGCTCCGGCCCGGTGGTACGCCGCCCGGCCCCGCGCCCGCCGCGTCGGGCTGCGCGCGGCACCCCGTCCGCCTACGCTGGCCCTGTCCGTCATATCTGGCATGTCCGTCATAACCGTCATGACACCCTCCTTGTCCTGCGGTGCCGTTCTCCAGCGGGAGCGCCATGGCCGTACCCCAGCCCGTCGTCATGCCACCCGCCCGGGCGGCCCTCTTCCTGGTGGCCACCATCGGCCCCGGCGCCGAGGGCGCCGTGCGGGAGGCGCTCCAGGACGTGACGGGCCTGACCCGCTCGGTGGCCTTCCGCGCCCCGGACGAACAGCTCACCTGCGTCGTCGGCATCGGCTCGGAGGCGTGGGACCGGCTCGTCGGCGATCCGCGCCCGCGCGACCTGCACCCCTTCCCGGCCCTCCGGGGTCCCCGTCACCGCGCCCCCGCCACCCCGGGCGACCTCCTCCTCCACCTGCGCGCCCGCCGCCCCGACCTCTGCTTCGAACTGGCCAGGCTCGTCCTGGAGCGGCTGGGCGGCGCCGTGACCGTCGTGGACGAGGTGCACGGCTTCGGATACTTCGACGAGCGCGACCTCCTGGGCTTCGTGGACGGCAGCGAGAACCCCACGGGCCCCCTGGCCGCGGAGTCGGTGTACATCGGCGACGAGGACCCCGGGTTCGAGGGCGGCAGCTACGTCGTCGTGCAGAAGTACGTGCACGACATGGCGGCCTGGGACGCGCTCACCGTCGAGGAGCAGGAGCGGGTCATCGGACGAGGCAAGGCGGCCAACGTCGAGATGCCCGACGGCGTCAAACCCGCGAACTCGCACGTCGCCCTCACCACGGTCACCGACGAGAACGGCGACGAGCGGAAGATCGTGCGCGACAACATGCCGTTCGGCCGGCCCGGCAGCGGCGAGTTCGGCACCTACTTCATCGGCTACGCGCGGACGCCCGCCGTGACCGAACAGATGCTGCGCCACATGTTCCTGGGGAACCCGCCCGGGACCACGGACCGCATCCTCGACTTCTCCCGGGCCGTGACCGGCGGCCTCTTCTTCGTGCCGAGCGCCGACCTCCTCGACGGTCTCCCCGGCGCGCCGGACACCACCGGTCCCGGGGACTCCCTGGGCATCGGCAGCCTGAAAGGAGCCTGAGCCCCATGACACCCCCCGAGCACCCCACCAACCTGCACCGCGAACTCGCCCCGGTCACCCCGGCCGCCTGGGCCGAGATCGAGGAGGAGGCCCGCCGGACCTTCCGTCGCCACGTCGCGGCCCGCCGGGTCGTGGACGTCCCCGACCCGGCGGGCCCGGCCCTCGCCGCCGTCGGCACCGGCCACCTCTCCGCCGTGGAGCCGCCCGCCCCCGGCGTCACGGCCCGGCTCCGCGAGGCGCGGCCCCTGGTCGAACTCAAGGTGCCGTTCACCGTCACCCGGGCCGCCGTGGACGACGTGGAGCGCGGCTCCCGGGACTCCGACTGGCAGCCCGTCAAGGACGCGGCCCGCACCCTGGCCCTCGTCGAGGACCGGACCGTCTTCGACGGGTACGGCGCGGCCGGCGTCGAGGGGCTGCGCGCCCGCACCTCCCACCCGGTGCTGCCCCTGCCCGCCGAACCGCGCGCGTACCCCGACGCGGTCTCCCGGGCCCTGAGCGCGCTGCGGCTCGCGGGGGTCGAGGGCCCCTACGCGCTGCTCCTCGGCGCCGATCACTACCGGGCGGTCGCCGAGACCTCCGACCACGGCCATCCGGTCGCCTCGCACCTCGACCGGATGCTGGACCGCCCCCCGGTCTGGGCGCCCGCCCTCGACGGCGGTGTCGTCCTGTCCACCCGGGGCGGCGACTTCGAACTCCGCCTCGGCCAGGACGCGGCCATCGGCTACACCTCGCACGACGCGGACAACGTCGAGCTGTACCTCTACGAGACGCTCACCTTCCTCACGTACACGGACGAGGCCGTCGTCTTCCTGGAGCCCTGAACCGTGCACCACCGGCTGCTCGGGGCCTTCCCGCGGCTCGTCGGGTCGGTGCTCGCCGGCGCGGCGGCCGGCGTGCTCGTCGCCGTGCTGTCCCGTGTGCCGCTCGGCGTCCTCACCGGCATCGCCGTCACCGAGACCCTCTTCGTCGTCTCCGGCTGGATCGTCCTGTGGCCCATGGACGCCGCCGCCACCCACCGCAACGTCCACCGCGAGGAGTTCCGGGCCTCCGTGGAGGAGGCCGCCGTCGTCGGAACCTCCCTGTGCGGGCTCGGCACCATCGTCGTGCTGCTCCTGGTCGGCCACACCGACCTGAGCCGCGCGGCGGCCGCGCTCGCCCTCTGCGGCGTCTCCACGGCCTGGGCGGCGCTCCACCTGATGTACGCCACCCGTTACGCCTACCTCTACTACGTCCTGGAGCCGGGCGGCGGGATCGACTTCAACACCCGGGAGCCGCCCCGGTACAGCGACTTCCTCTACTTCAGCTTCAACCTCGGCATGACCTACCAGGTCTCCGACACCGGCGTGTCCACCGCCGGGCTCCGCGCGGTCGTCCTGCGCCACTGCCTGCTGTCGTACGTCTTCGGCACCGGCATCCTCGCCACCGCCATCAACCTGGTCACCGGCATCGTCACGGGCTGAGCACCGGCCACGGGCCGGGCACCCGCCACGGACCGGGCCGGGAACGGGCGCCGGGTCAGGAGCGCCACCACGGTTCGCGTACGAAGCGGCTCTCGTCGCTCGTGCACCCGACGCCGTTGGAGACCTGCTCGGTGTCCAGGTTCCAGCCCACGACGCCGTTCCCCTTGCGGCCCAGTTCGATCAGGCGGTCGTTCCCGGTCTCGGTCCCACGGGTGACCCGGCACTCCACGATCGACGTCCACGACTGCCCGTCGAGGGCCGAGACGAAGAACAGGACGGGCAGCGCGACCACGGTCAGGAGCAGGGACGCCCACTGTTCGAAGCCGGCGGCCCGCACCAGCCAGGCGGGCGGCCGGTACCCGGTGTTGTGACGGGCGCCCGGTTCCCGGCCGTGCCGGTGGTGCGGCCGGCGGCGGCCCGTGCGGTACTCCACGACCACGCCCTGCCGCAGCGCGAAGGCGGCGAGCCCGGTGCCGAGCCCCCACCACGGCCCGAAGAAGCACGCGTCGATGACGCCCATGGCGACCGGGTTGACGACCGTGAGCGCCGCCCGCCGGAGGGCTCCGACCCGTCCGCCGCCCAGCGGCACCGCGCCGCGCGCGGCGAACAGGGCGAAGACCACGCGGGAGACGACGACGGCCAGCACCGAGCCGAGCAGCGGGTCGGTGATGAGCATGCCGATGACGATGTCCGGCCAGTTCGCCGGCTCCATGCCCACGAGCACGTCGCGGACGGCGTCCCCGCCGCCGACCGTGTACGCGAGCTTGGTGACCGGCACGGCGAGGGCCAGCGCCACCAGGACGGTGTGGCCGGGGCCGCCCTTGCGGTCGGTCTCCCTGATCCGCTCCTGCTCGGCGTGGTCCCCGGGTTCCGCCTCCGGACCGGTTCCGCCCGGTCCTCCGTCCGCCTTCCGCACGGCGCCGTCAGCCGACCGAGACCACGGTCGCGGTCGCGGGGCCTTCGGGCGTCTCGTACGTGACGGTGTCGCCGGCGCCGTGGCCGAGCAGCGCCCGGCCGAGCGGGCTGTCGGCGGTCACCAGGGACGGGTCGAGCGCGTCGGGGAGTTCCGCGATCCGCACACCGCTCTCGGTGCCGTCGTCGAACCGTACGGTCACGCCGCTGCCGACCCCGATCGTGCCGGCCGGCGGCGGCGCCGCGACGGCTCCCTCCTCCAGGCGCTCCCCGATCTCCCTGATGCGCCCGTTCAGCCGGTCGACCTGGTCGGCGCGCATCAACTCGTCGGCCTGGTCGGCCCTGTCGCCGACCTCGTCGCCGCCGCCGTCCCGCAGGGTGACGGCGACCGACTCGCGTTCGGCGCGCAGCTCGGCGAGCTCCCGTTCCAGGGCCTCTCGGGCGTCGGCGTTGATGGGCTCGGGTCCACCGGACATTCCTGCTCCCGTTCTGGGACGGCACGGTCGAGGGCCGCACAGAGAATGCGACATTCCTGACATTATCAGGCAAGGGTGACGAGGGGTGAGAAGCGGGGACGGCCCGTCACGACCCGCGACTCCGGTGACCGCCCGGCCGAAGGCGTGCCCGGAACCGGGTCCCGGCAGGTCTGTTACGTTGCCCGGGCCCCGGACCGGAAGGAAGAAGCACACGATGGCCGTGATCCACCGCACCACGATGCACCCCACCAAACTGGAGCTGCTCACCGCCTGGCTCCCCACCCGTCCCTGGTACGCGGGCGGGCCGGCCGGTCCCCGGCCGGCCAAGGCGGGCGGGTTCCGCCTGGACGACCCCGCCGGCGAGGTGGGCATCGAGTTCATGGTCGTGACCGACGGCGCCGAAGCGGACGCGACGGCGTACCAGGTCCCCCTGACCTACCGTCCGGCCCCCTTGGCGGGCGCCGAGCACGCCCTCGTCGGCACCTCCGAACACGGCGTCCTGGGGAAGCGCTGGATCTACGACGGCGTCCACGACCCGGTCTTCGTCGCGCGGCTGTACGCGCTGCTCGACGGCCGCGCCGCACCGCAGGAACAGTCCGTGAGCGACACGCCCGACCCCACCGTCACCGTCTCGCCGCTCGCCCCGGCCGGCACGGGTGCCGACGCGGAACCCGTACGGGTCGCCGAAGGCCCCGACCACACCGACGTGGCGGTACGGGTGCCCGGCACCGACGCTCCGCCGGTCCTGCGGGTGCGGCGCGTCCTGCGGCCCGGCGACGACGGCCCGGCGGCCGGCGGCCCGGGACGGGTGACGGCCGAATGGCGGAGGCCCGACGGGACCGTCGTCCGGAGCGTCTGCGCGGTGGCCCTCACGGACCGGTAGCGGATCGCGCCCCGGTGGCTCACGGCCGGAGCGCGGTCGCCAGCTGGGCGCGGGAACGGACGTCGAGCTTCTGGTAGATGCGGGTGAGCCGCGCCTCCACCGTCTTCACGCTCAGGTACAGCTTCGCCGCCGCCTCCTGGTTGCTGGCCCCCCGGCCCACGAGCCGGGCCAGGCGCAGCTCCGCCTCCGTGAGGGAGGAGAGCGCGGACGCCGCCTCCTCGCCCCCGGCACCCCCCACCGGCCCCTCGCCCGCAGGGACCGCCGGTGCCTCGCCCGCCAGGGCCAGCCACGGCACCGCCCCGGCCCGCTCGAACACCGACGCCGCCCCGTGGAGGGCGGCCTGCGCCGCCGACCGGCGGCGTCTGCGGCGCTCCACCCGGGCGAGCGCGATCAGCGCCCGCCCCTGTTCGAGGGGCAGACCGGCCCGCCCGAACCGCTCGGCCGTGCCGGTCAGCAGCTCCGCCGCCTCGCCCGTACGCCCCCCGGCCGCCAGGCACAGCGCGTGCACCCGGTCGCAGCCGAGCAGGACGGTGGACCGCCCCAGGCGCTCCGCCACCGGCCGCACCTCCGCGAGGAGCGCCAGGGCCTCCTCGCCGGCGTCGTGCGCGAGCAGCGCCTCGGCCAGCTCCTCGTGCCAGCGGAGCATGGACGGGTCCACGGTCGACTGGGCGTGCTCGTCGGCCTGGACCCGGCGCAGGGTCTCCAGGGCGGCGGCGACGTCCCCGTTCACCAGCTGGACCCGGCCGAGCGCGTACCGGCCGCGCGAGAGGAAGACGCGGTCGCCCTCCTCCTCCGACGCCTGCACGCTGCGGCGCGCATAGCTCGCGGCCCGCGCGAAGCTGCCGCCCGCCGTCTCCGCGAGCGCGAGCGCGTACCAGGCGGGGCCGGGGGAGAGGCCCGCCTCCAGGGTGAGGGCGAGGGACCGTCCGGCATGGGCGAGGGCCGCCGCGCACGGGCCGATCCGGGACTCGATCTCGGCCAGCGTGCGGAAGAGTTCGATGGCGTCCTCGACGGAACCGCGCCGCTGCACCAGCGGCAGGAGCGCGCCCAGTTCGTCACGGGCCTCCACCAGCCGGTCGTCGAAGAGCGCGTGGCGGATCGTCAGGATCTGCGCGGCGTTGTGGATGCCCAGCGGCCGTTCGGCCAGCTCCAGGGCGCGGGCGCGGGCCAGTACGGACTCCGCGCCGGGCGAACCGAGCGCCCGTTCCATCCGCGCCCGCACGGTCAGCGCCTGCGCGGCCGTGCGTGGATCGCCCGTCGAGGCGGCGAGCGCGGCCGACGCGACCGCCGCCGTCCGCGAACGCTGCGGATCGCCGTCCGCCAGCACGTACTTGACGGCCAGCCGGAGCTGGACGGCGGCCCGCAGCGCGGTGTCGCCCTCGGAGTCCTCCATGGCGTGGACGTACATCTCGTCCAGGCCGGTCAGCCCCTGGCCCGCCGTGTCGAGCACGGCGAGGCGCACCCGTACCCGGTCGGCGGGGCCCGCGTCCCGGGCGAGCAGATCGGTGGCCGCCCGCATCGCGAGATCGGCGCGGGCCGCGCGGGCGGCCTCCTCGGCGGCGTCGACGAGCCGGGCGATCCGCCGCGCGCCGTGCCGCCCCGGCGTCGACTCCGCCGCCAGCAGCGCCAGTTCGGCGGCGAGCGCGCTGTTCCCGCGCCGCCGGGCCAGCTCGGCGGCCGCCGCGACCTCGGCGGCCAGCTCCTCGTCCGGGCTGTCGGTGGCGAGCGCCCGGTGGCGCACCGCCTCCACGGGGTCGTCCACGACCTCCGCGAGGGCCCTGTGCCCGGCGCTCCGCTCGGCCCAGCAGGCGTCGTGCACCAGGGTGGAGGCCAGCAGCCCGGCGGTGAAGGTCACCGAGCCGTCCTCGGCGAGCGACACCAGGTCGGCCCGCTCGGCCGCCGCGAGGTCCGCCTCCGCGCCGGGCCGCCCGGCCCGGCGCACCAGCGTCGCGGACGGGCGCAGCGCGAGGGCGGCGAGCAGCAGCGTCTCCCGTACGGCCGGGGGCGCGGCGCCCAGGAGCTGACGGGCGAGGTCGCGGGCGCGCCCGGAGAGCGTCAGGGCCTCGGCGTGGTGCACCGGGGTCCGCGCGTCGGCGAGCGACCGGCCCACCGCGAGCGCGAGCCGCGGGTTGCCGCCGCTCTCGCGGTGGATGCGGCCGGCCATCCGGGAGGGCAGCCGGTGGTGGATGAGGAGTTCGGCGATCTCGTCGGCGTGCAGCGGCGGGACGCGGAGCACGTCCGCCTCCGACGGCACCCAGAGGTGCCCGGCGTCCGGGTCCTCGGAGCGGTACGGGCCGTGGACCTCCCCGTACGGCTCCGGGGTCTCCACGGCCACCACCCGCAGCGCGGGCGGCGCCAGGTGGAGGGCGAACCGCAGCAGGTCCGCGCTGTCCGCGTCGACGTGCTGCGCCCCGTCGACCACGAGCAGGACGGGACCCCGGCAGGCCAGGGCGCGCAGCACGCGGGCGATGCCGAGGCGCAGCGCGATCGGGTCCCAGCCGTCCGCGTCGACCGGAGCCTCGCGGCAGAGCATGGCGACGGCGGTCCGCTGCGGGCCGGGCAGTTCGTCGAAGATCCCGGAGACGAAGATCCCGGACGTGAAGCCCCCGGAGGCGGAGAGCCCCGGGACGAGGGTCTCGGGGGCGGGGGCCCCGGAGAGGACGCCCCCGGCGGGGCGCGTCCCGCCGGAGGCCGTCCCGTCGTCGTGCGCGCCGCCGGCGCGGGCCGCGCCGGTGCGCGTTCCGGGACCGGGGGCGGACCTCGTACCGGAGCCGGAGCCGTGGGCCGGGGCCGTACCCGCTCCGGGAAGGAGGGGCCCCGGGTTTCCGGAGGCCGGGGCGGCCGTCCCGGGCGGCACGGCGTCCGGCACGCCGGAACCGGGCGCCCCGGACGGTTCGGGCCGGGCCGCCCCGGGCCAGGACACCGTCGCCGCCACGGAGGCGAGGAGCGCGGCGGCCGACGCGCCGGGTATCTCACGGTCGGACGGCAGGGACGCGAGCCACAGCACGGTCTCGCCGCGTGCCTCGGCGCGTGCCGCCGCGGCGAGCGCCACCTCGGTCTTGCCGACGCCGGCGGGGCCGGTGAGCAGGGCGCGGCCCCGGGTGTGCAGGGCGCGTTCCAGCCGGGCGAGGAGTTCCTCGCGGCCCACCGGCGCCGGGGACGCCCCCGTGCCCGCGGGGCGCGGGGAGGCGTGCGGAACTGTCGTCACTGTCCATCCCCTCCGGCCGCTCGGGCCCCGCCCGTGAGCCCCGTGCGCAGAGAATACGGAGCCCACCGGCGGAGTCCAGGCCCCTTGTCCGGCATACGGACAGCGCCCTTCGGCCGCTTCCGCCCCCGCAACGCCGGGACGCGCCCGTGGTGTAGACCACGAGCGCGTCGCTGACCAGCAAGAATGCTGATGTGGGGGGTGGTTCGGTGGGGGGTGGTGCTCTGTCAGAAGGTGAGGCTCCACGAGTCGATGTAGCCGGTGTCACCACTGGCCACATCGCGGACCTGGAGCTTCCAGGTGCCGTTGGCGACCTCGCTCGACGCGTCGACCGTGTACGTGGCCAGGACGTTGTCGGCGCTGTCCGAGGAGGAGGACGCCTTCAGGTTGCGCACCGTGCCGTCGGGGGCGACCAGGTCGACGACCAGGTCCCCGCGCCAGGTGTGCTTGATGTCCACGCCGACCTTGAGGGCGGCGGGGGCGTTGCCGGTGCGGCCGGTGACGGTGATCGGGGACGTCACGGTGGTGTTGTCCGGGATCGCCACGTCGGCGTCGGCGGTGAGGACGGTGCCCGTCGCCGGGGCGGTGACGGCGGTGACGGCCTTCGCGGCGTCGGCGATGCCGGTGCCGCAGCCGCCGGTGCAGGTGCCGGGCAGCGGGCGGGCGTTGGCCTTGATCGTGGATTCGATCGCGGCCGGGGTGAGGGTGCCGTTGGCCGCCTTCAGGAGCGCGGCGAGACCCGCGATGTGCGGAGCCGCCATCGAGGTGCCCTGGTAGGGCTTGTAGGTCTCGGTCGACTGGACGGTCGCGCCCGAGTTCAGCGTGGAGAGGATGGCGTTCTCGGGGGTGGTGACGGTACCGGGGGTGTCGGTGGCGCGACGGGTCTCGCCGCCGGGCGCGGCCACGTCCACGAGGGTGCCGAAGTTGGAGTAGTACGACCGGCCGCCTTCGCGGTTGGTCGACGCCACGGTGATGACGTTCGCGCAGTTCGCGGGGGTGAAACCGGAGGCGTTGGCGTTGCTGTTGCCCGCCGCGACGACGACGGTGGTGCCGCGCGAGACGGCGCCGTTGATCGCGGTCTGGTAGACGCTGGGGCAGGTCGAGCTCGCGCCGCCCAGGCTCAGGTTGACGACCTTCGCCGGGTTCGCGTTGGCCGGGACGCCCGGCACGCTGCCGCCGGAGGCCCAGGTGATGGCGTCGGCGATGTCGGAGGAGGAGCCGCCGCACTTGCCGAGCACGCGCACGGGCTGGATCTTCGCGCCGTACGCGATGCCCGCGATGCCCTTGGCGTTGTTCGTGACGGCGCCGATGGTGCCGGCCACGTGGGTGCCGTGCCAGGAGGAACTGGAGGCGGTGGAGCCGGTGCCGCACTCGCCCGCCGTGGCGTTCCAGTCGCCCTCGTCCTTCGGGTCCGCGTCGCGGCCGTTGCCGTCGCGGGCGTCGGCGGAGGTCGAGATGAAGTCGTAACCGGCGACGACGTTGGCCGCCAGGTCCGAGTGGGCGGCGTAGCCGGTGTCGATGACGGCCACGGTGACGCCGGAACCGGTCGTCCTGTCCCAGGCCGCGGGAACGTTCATGCCGCCGGTGGGCTCGACGAGGTCCCACTGCTTGGCGTATTCGGTGTCGTTCGGCGTGACCGCCATCGCGTACGCGCGGATGTCGGGCTCGACGGAGGCGACGGACGGGTCGGCGCGGAAGGCGTCCATGACCTTCGTCACGTCCTGCCGGGTGGCGCTGTCACCCAGGTCGACCAGGGCGCCGCCGGTGGAGAGGCGGCGCTCGAAGGAGAGCTTCTCGCCCGTCTTCACGGCCTTCTCGGCCGCGTCGCTCTTCGCGGCGGCGTTGGACCCGGCCTCGGCGGCCTGGTTCTTGTAGGTGACGATGACCTTCTCGACGGGGGCGCCGGGAAGCGCCCGCATCGTCTGCGAAGCCGGAGCGGGCTTCGGGGTGGCAGCGACCGGGGCGGCGGCGAACGCCCCGGAGGTGGTGGCAGCGGCACCGAGGATCGCGGCGCTCGCGACCACGGATATGACTCTCCGCCTGGAACGGTTCAAGGTGTGGCCCTTTCGAGTACGACGTAACTGCGGAGCAGTGGCGGCGGCGCGGGACACACGGCGCGAAGTGGGGTCACGGTCCGCGGGTCCCTGGGCTTGGGGGGCCCGTGCGCCGCCACCGGCGCGACGGCCCGGGTCAAGGCCGTCACCGGCGGACGCCACCCTTCGCATGCACCTGTCACGGTGCGGCTCGGAGGATGGTATCTGCCGGTGCGGAGGACAGTAGGGAACGGGGGGTGAACCCGATACGGGGAAAACCCTTGTCACCCCTCGGGGACGGCGGAGGGTGGGGGGCGGGGAAAGGGGAGGGGGAGGGGGAAGAGGCGCGGGGAGGGTGGCGACCTGGGCGGGGCGGCCCGCCGGCCGCGCCCCGCCGGGGTGCCGCCGCCGTCAGCCCAGTTCGAGCGTGGTGACGCCGAAGACGCGCTCGCGGGCCACCGGCCGGACCGGACCCGTGTACATCCGGGCCGTCTCGAACGTCGGTTCCAGGCCGCGCTCCAGGGCCAGGCGCGCCGCCGCCGGGTTCGTCTCCGGCATGTCGACCGCGATCCGGGCCGAACCGAAGCCCCGGGCCTCGGCGGCGAGTCCGTCGAGCAGGGCCGCCGCGTCCGCCGGGGTGTCCGCGAACAGCGGCCCGATCCGTGCCTCGTCCTGCGCGGGACGGACCACCCCGTACCCGGCCGGGCGGCCGTCGACGATCCGGACCAGCGCGCGGTGTCCGGGCGTGGTCAGCCAGGAGGAGAGGAAGCGCGGGCGGTCGGCGTGGTGACAGGCGCGGTCGTACGCCGCGAGGACGGCCGGATCGACCCGTCCGGCGGCCACCACACCGGCCGGCGGGGCGTCCGGCACCGGAACCTCGCCCACGTACCGGGCCGTGCGGTACGCCGTCGTGAAGCCGGAGCGCCGGTAGTTGTCCTGCTGCGCGGGCACCCCGTCGAGCCCCACGGTCCGGTCGCCCGCGTGGGCGAGGGCCGCCCGCCAGGTGGCCAGGCCGTGGCCGAGCCCGCGCAGCCCGGGACGCACGAGGTAGAAGCCGAGGAAGGCGTAGGCGTCGTCGTAGGTGACGACGGAGATGGCGGAGACCGGCTCCCCGTCGACGCGGCCGAGGAAGAAACCGCCGGGGTCCTGCGCGAAGAACGCCGTGGCGTCGGAGAGTCCGGGGTTCCACCCCTCCTCGGCGGCCCAGGAGCGTACGAGCGCCCACTCCTGCGGCGTGGCGGGGGAGACGGACAGGGGGCCGGAGGAGGCGGGGGCCATGGAGTGTCCTTCGACAGCCGGGAAGGGGCGGGAGGGCACCGGCGCGGCCGGGCCGCCGGGGGCGGGAGCCGTGGACGGGGCCGGGACCGGGACCGGGAAGCGGGGGCGCGGCGGGCCGGATGTCCGGGCGAAGCGCGCCGAGCATAACGCTCACGGGGCCGCCCTTCGCCCCCGACCGAACGATTCCGGCCGCACGGGGGAGGGGTGGCGTACGGGACGGACGCGGGCGGCCGGGGCACGGCGTCGGCGTCCGGGAGGGCTCGGGTCTCCCGGGCGGCGGTCACGGCCGTGCGCCGGGCAGCGGCGGAAGGCACCCGGTCCCGCGCTTGCCGGACTCCCGCGCTTGCCGGGCTTCCCGCGCTCCCCGGGCGGCGGTCACGGCCGTCCGCCGCCGGGGTTCAGCACACGAGGCGCAGGCGCGGGACGGCGACGGACAGGCGGACCGTCTGGCCCCACGTCAGGTGGAGCGCGTCCGACTCGACGCCGTCGCCGAAGACGACCAGGCGGTCCGACTCGACGGTGAGGCGCAGGCCCCGGCCGGGGCCGAGAACCCCCTCGACGCGGGTGGTGCCGGTCGTCGGCGACGGCCACGCCTCACGGACGAACCAGGCGAGCCGGGGGTCCGACGGAGCGGGCAGCGCCAGGGCGCTGGAACGCTGCTCCCACAGGGAGCGCAGCCAGCCCGTGGCCCCCGTGCCGGTGCCGACCAGGACGCCCGACGACGCCTGCGCCTCGGCCGGCGCGTCCGTGCCGTCGAGCCCGAGCGTGTAGCGGGCCGTCTGGTGGCCCGGCGGACCGACGTAGATCTCGTTGAGCGCGAGGAGCCGCTGCGCGTCGTCGGTGACGGCCTCGACCATCGTCAGCTCGTCGACCGCCGCCCCTTCCTCCGCCGCGTACGGCAGCAACCGCCGCGCCCGGGCCGCCGGGTGCCGGACCAGGACGCCCGGATTGCGCCCCGGGTCGGCGTCGATGCCGACGACGGGCTGGCCCGTCAGGTACTTCGCCGCGTTGGCGACCAGGCCGTCCTGCCCGACCACCACGACGACGTCCTCGGGGCCGAACAGGAACCGGTCCAGGTCGGCGCGCTCCACCCGGGCCCGCCGCCACGCCTGCGGCACCGCGCCCGCCACCTCGGCGAGCGCCCGGTGGGCGCGTTCGTGCCGGGCGCGCACCTCCTCGACCGAGCGGCCGCGCGCGGCGAGGAAGAACGCGGCCTGCCCGTGCGTGCCGTGCCGGGCGAGCAGCTCCTCGTACTCCGTGGTCCGGTGCACGAGCACCGCGCGCGGCGCGAGGCTCACGGCCGGGCCCCGCCCTCGCCGCCCAGCCTGGCCAGCAGGCCGGTGAGCACGTCCGGGGAGAGCGTCAGGTGCTCGACGCGGGGCAGGTTCTCGGCGGCCCGCTGCACGGCGAGGGCGCGCAGGGTCGCCGGATCGGCCTCGGCGTGCGCCCGCAGCCACGCGGACTGCGCTCCGGCGCGCGCCTCGCCGACCTCGCGGGCGGCCTCCGCCTCGGCCCGTGCGAGCCGGACCGTCCGTACGGCCTCGGCCTCGGCCCGTACCGCGTCGGCGGCGGCGTTCTCCTCGGCCTCGCGGCGCGCGTTGGTGCCGCGCTGCTCGACCAGCCGTTCCTCCTGCCGGGCCAGCTCGATCTTGCTGGCCAGCTCGTTCTCCGCGATGGCGCGTTCCCGCTCGACCGCGACCGCCCGGCGTTCGTAGGTGGCCCGGTCGGCCTCCTGCTGGATCTGCTCGCGGGCGGGGGTGCGCAGGGCGCGCTCGACCTCGGGTTCGGGGCGGATCGCCACCACCCGGACCGCGACGACCTCGATGCCGGTGTCCGGCAGGCGCGGTTCGGCGGCGAGGCCGGTCGCGACGCGGTCCCGCACCGCCGCCACGCCGTCCACGAGCGCGGCGGCGAGGGTGGTGCGGGCGAGGACGTCGAGGGCGTGCTGCTGGGCGGTCTCGGTGAGGAGGGTGGCGATCTGCTCCAGCGGGGTGCCGCGCCAGGCGCCGGTGTCGGGGTCGACGGAGAAGTCGAGCCGGGTGGCCGCCGCGCCCGGGTCCCCGATCCGGTACGTGACGGTGGACTGCACGCTCACGTCCTGGAAGTCGGCCGTGCGGGCGTGGAAGGCCATCGCCAGCTCCCGGTCGTTCACCGGGACCTCGGAGAGGGCGGCGGTGCGCGGCCGGAACCAGAAGCTCAGTCCCTCGCCGTCGTGGACGAGTCGTCCCCGTCGCTGGTGGCGGATGTGCGCGGTGGGCGCGGAACGCAGATGGCGCCAGCCGGCCCGCCGGGTGATGTCGGCCATGGAATCCCCCTTGTCGTCATACTGACGATAGGGGGCGGAGTTAGTTGTCGTCAAGATGACGAATTCAGGAGGCGGGGGTGCGGAGGCGGACGGCCCCCGGCCCGGACCCCGGCCGCGTCCGCCCTCAGCCCGCGAGCGGGGCGCCCGCCGGCTCGGCCTCCGTCGCCGCGTCCGCGATCCGCGCCGACGGCACGAACCACGCTCCCCGGACGGCCCTCCGGACGCGCGGGGCGCGAGAGGCGCGAGGGGTGCGGAAGGCGCGAGAGGTACGGGCGGGGCCCGAGGGTCCGCGTCCCGCCGCCGACGCGACCGCCCGTACTCCTTCGAGCGTCACCGCCGCCCCGGACGCGGGCGTACCCCCGACGGCGGGAACGGCACCGACCGTACGCACGGTCCCGGCCCCGACCGCGGCGGGAACGCCCCCGACCGCGGCGGGAAGACCCTCCCCCGTCCGGACGCCACCGACCGCCGCCGCGACGGGCGCGGTTCCGGCCCCCGGGACGGCCCCGGCCCCGCTCTCGGCCGCGCCGCCCTTCGTCAGCAGCACCACCCCCCGCGCCGCCACCATCGACGCGGCGGCGGCGGCCGTCCAGCCCCAGGCGCCGGCCCGGAAGGTCTCGCCGAGCAGGGCCACGCCGATGACCGCGGCGGCGGCCGGGTTGGAGAGGTTGACGACGGCCAGCGGTGCCGCGAAACCGCCCCGGTAGGCGGTCTGCGAGAGCAGCAGCCCGCCCGTCGCGAAGCCGGAGACGAGGACCGCGAGCAGCGCGGTCTGCCACCAGGTCGGCTCGGTGCCGGGGAGTTCGAGCGCGAGCGCGCCCGTCAGGGTCTGGGTGAGCGCCGAGGCGACGCCGGAGGCGATCCCGGAGGCGGTGGCGTGCCCGAGTCCGTTCCCGCCCCGGCCGCTTCCGGGCAGCCGGCCCGAGGCGAGCGCGGAGATCAGGAGCGCCGTCGACGCCGCGACGGCCAGCGACTCGCGGAGGCTGAGGGCCTCGCCGGGCGCGGCGGGCCCCGTGACGGCGACCAGGCCGACCAGCCCGCCCAGGGTCCACAGGGCCCCGCGCCACTCGGTACGGGTCACCCGCCGGCGCGCGCGGGAGGCGCCGAGCGGCAGGGCCGCCACGAGCGTCAGGGCGCCGAGCGGCTGGACCAGGGTCAGCGGGCCGTAGTGCAGCGCCGCCACGTGGGCGAGGGCTCCGGCGGCGTTCAGGCCGACGGCCCACCACCACTGCCGGCGGGCGAGCAGCGCGCGCAGCGCCCCGCGCCCGACGGGAGCGGCGGGGGAGGCGGTGGCGAGCCGGGACTGGGCGACGGCGGCGAGCGCGTACCCGGCGGCGGAGACGAGGGAGAGGAGCACCGCGAACGTGGTGCCGACGGCGGGGTTCATCGCAGGGCTCCGACCGGAAGGGGGGCCGTCCCGAACGGACGGTGTACGGGTGGGGGCGCCGTCCGGCGGCCGGGGGCGCGGACCGCGAGCAGTGCGAGGCCGAGGAGGGCGGTGGCGGCGAGCGCGTCGAACCAGTAGTGGTTCGCGGTGCCGACGATGACGAGCAGGGTGAACAGCGGGTGCAGCAGCCACAGCACCCGGAGGCGGGACCGGGTGGCGGCGATCAGGCCGATCGCGACCATCAGGGCCCAGCCGAAGTGCAGCGACGGCATCGCGGCGAACTGGTTCGCCATCGAGTCCGTCTCCGGCACCGCCCCGTAGACGGAGGGGCCGTAGACGCGGGCGGTGTCGATCAGTCCGGTGGCGGCGAGCATCCGGGGCGGCGCGAGCGGCATCAGCAGGTGCAGCGCGAGTGCGGCGCCGGTGAGGAGCGCGAGCACCCGGCGCGACCAGAGGTAGTGGGCGGGACGGCGCAGGTACAGCCAGACGAGGAAGGCGATCGTGGCGGGGAAGTGCACGGCCGCGTAGTACGTGTTCGCGGCCCGGACCAGCGGTTCGCCGTGCAGGAGCAGGTGCTGGACCGTCTCCTCGCTCGGCAGGCGGAGGGCGCGCTCGGCGTCCCAGACGCGGTCGGCGTTCCGGAAGGCGCGGGTCTCGTGGCCGTTGGCGAAGAGCCGGCCGAACTTGTAGACGAGGAACAGGGCGGTGACGAGCAGCAACTCGCGCGGGAGCGACGGCCTCGGACCCCTCCCGGCGCGCGGAGAGCGCGGTTCCGGCGCCTTCCCGGCGCCCTCGGGGGCTTCCCGCCCGCCGGGGCTCCCGCCGGGTTCCCGTCCGTCGCCCCGCTCTCCTCTTCCGTCCCCCTCGCCGACGTCCTGCCCGGCGGGGCCGGGGGCGTACGTCGCCTCCGGTCCTGCAGGACGTGGTCCTCGTATCCCGCGTATCCCGGCAGCCATCGCGCGGCCCTCTAATCCGTCAAATCGGCAACAAACGGAGGAAGCCTAGATCCGATCCGATCGAGACGCAAACGTATCGATACGTTTGCGTCTCGATTGCTCGCGTCCTATCCTCGTGGGTGCGGGGACGGACTCGTACGCGTAGGAATCCCCCACGGGGAGAGACGGCGGAGACACCGAGGTGCCCGTCAGGGAGGGACCGATGTCCACACAGGCCGCGACCGCCGCAGCCCGCCGCGGCAAGCTCACGCCCGAGCGCGAGACGGAGCTGTACGACGCGGTGCTCGGCCTGCTCCGCGAGGGCGGTTACGACGCGGTGACCATGGAGGGCGTCGCGGCCCGCACCAAGTGCGGCAAGGCCACGCTCTACCGGCAGTGGGGGACGAAGCCGAAGCTCGTCACCGCCGCCCTCGCCCAGCGGCGCTGCGTCCTCTTCAGCGGCATCGACACCGGCAGCCTCGCCGACGACCTGCGCGAGGCCGCCCGCGTCGCCGCCTCCCGCCGCGAGCGCGACGCCGAACTCATGGAGGCCGTCGCCCAGGCGTACATCCAGCACCCCGATCTGCGCGCCGCGCTCCGCGAGACCGTCATCGCCCCCGAGATCGCGGCCCTCGACGGCCTCGTGGCCCGCGCGGTCGAACGGGGTGAGATCGCCGCCGACAACGCCGCCATCGGCTTCGTCGCCCCCTGCTTCCTCGGCCTGCTCCGCGTCGAGCGCCTCTTCGAGGAAAGGTTCGAGGACGCCTCGGCCATGCGGTCCTTCGTCGACGCCGTCCTCCTCCCGGCGCTGTACGCCGGCAAGTGAGCCGGGGGTGCCGCCCGGCGCCCCGGTCCACGGCCCGAAGGGGCGGCCTCAGGAGGAACGGGGGCCGGGGCGGCCCCGGGAGGAGCCGGAGCGGAGAGGGGCGGGCCCGGGAAGCTCCGGGATCAGGAAGCGCTCCGCCGCAGGCGCGGCGCTTCGGCGGCGGCGTCGATCACGACCGGACGGACGGCCTCCGCCCGCCTCCCGGCCTCCGCCGACGGTCCGGTTCCGGCCTCCGTCCGCCTCCCGGCCCCCGCGTCCACCCGCTCCTCCCTCTGCCTCTCCCTCCCCGTCCTGTTCCCGTCCCGGTCCTCGCCCCCGTCCCCGGGCTCGCTCTCGGCGCGGTCGGCCAGCTCCCGCGCCCAGGCGACGAGCCCCTCGGCATCGATCCCGTACGGGGCGGGGGCCGGGCTCCCGGACCGGGCCGCCAGACGGTCGGCGCCACGTCGCAGCAGACGCGCGCCGCCCGCCGCGTTGCCCCGGGCGGCGTGCGTCAGGCCCACGGCGAGCTGGGCGAGTCCCTGCCACAGGTCCCGCTCCGCCTCCGGACCGGACTTCCAGGCGTCCTCGAAGACCTCGTGCGCGTGGAAGGGCATCCCGGCGTCGAGCAGCCGCTGCGCCTCGCGCAGGGTCGCCCCGGGATCACGCACGACGCCCTCGGGCTGCCGGGGCACCCCCTCCGCCCCGTACGGCAGCGGCCTGCCGAGGCCGTCGCGGGGCCGGGCGCTGCGGGCCCGTCCCTCCTCGTCGCGGTCCCTGCCGTGATCACTCGCTGTCCGGTTCACCCCTTCATTGTTGCCCCCGGAACGATCAGGAACGCTAGGCTCGTCGGACAGACGCTTTGCGCCGGTCGACACAGGTCACGTCGGCCGCGCCGTGCCGGAAGTCCGTGTGGGGAGTGAGCCACCGTTGTCGTCGGATCCCGAACACCCGTCGCCCGCAGCGCCGTTCGCGACCAGGGCCTGGGGCGGGGGTCGAGGCGGGCTGCTCGAGCGGGGCCCGGAACTCACCGCCGCCGCCCACGCCGTCGAGGAACTCGTCGCCGGTGCGGTGGCGGGCCACCCGGTGCGCGGCGGCATCCTCGTCTACCAAGGAGAGGCCGGCATCGGCAAGACCGCCCTCCTCGGCGAGATACACCGCAGGGCCCGGGACCGGTGCACCGTCCTGACGGCCCGGGGCGGCGAAACGCTCACCTCGGTCCCGTTCCACGTCACCCGCCAGCTGCTCCAGCCCGCCCTGGACGGGTTCGGCCCGGAGGACATCCACGACCTCTTCGGCGACCACTTCGACCTGCTCGCCCCCGCGCTCGGGCTCGCCTCGCCGTCGCCGTCGGACGAACCCGCCGATCCGCAGGGCGTACAGGACGGCCTGGCCAGACTCCTGGAACGGCTCGCGGACCGGTTGCGGGACCGGCCCCCGGTCCTGCTCGTGGACGACGCCCAGTGGGCCGACGCCGAAACCCTGGCGTGGCTCGACGCCTTCACCCGGATCGGGCGGAACCGCCGCCTGCCCGTCCTCCTCGTGCTCGCCCACCGTCCCCTGCCGAAGGGACCGCACCGCTCCGGCACGGCGGCCGTCCTCGCCGGGCTCGCCGGCCGCGCCGTCCTCACCCTGGGCCTGCACGCGCTCACCCCCGACGCCACCGCCGCGCTCGCCCGGGACATGCTGGGCGACCACGCCGACGAACCCTTCTGCCGCGAACTGTGGACCGTGACCGGCGGCAACCCGTACGAGACGGTCGAACTCCTCGCCAAGGCCCGCGACCGGATGCTCGAACCCGTCGCCGGTTCCGCCGGTCTCCTCCGCGACCTGGGTGCCGGTGCGCGCGGCGGCGGCCTCGTCACCCGCATCAAGGAACTCGGCACCGGCCCGACCAACCTGGCCTGGGGGATAGCCGTCCTCGGCGCGGACAGCACCCCGCCCCTCCTGGCGGCCGTCACGGGCCTGGGACCGCGGGAGGTCGCCGAACACGCCGAACTCCTCCGCCAGGCGCGGATCGTGACCACGCGGACGACCCCGCCGACGCGCGCCGAACGCGCCGCCGGGTCCGGCCCCACGACCCCGGCCGACGTCCGGGAGGCACAGGACGCGGAAGCGCCGGCGGGACACGGGGGTCCGGACGACTCCGCCGCCGGAGACGCTCCCGCCGCCGGGAGCGGCCTCGCCGCGGTGACTCCGGGCGAGGTCACCCACCTGGAGTTCGCGCACCCCCTCATCGCGACCGCCGTGTACGGGGCGGTGCCGACGGGCGCCCGGACCGCCCTGCACGGACGGGCCGTCTGGGCGCTCACCGAAGCGGGCCACGGACCGGCCGCCGTCTCCCGGCACCTCCTCCAGGTGCACCCGGACGACGACGAGGAGGTCGTGGACAGGCTGCGGGCCGCCGCCGCCGAACACCTCGCCGTGGGAGCCCCGGACGCGGCCCGCCGGTGCCTGGAGCGGGCCCTGGAAGAACCGCCGGGCCCCGAGACGTACGCCCAGGTGCTGTACGAACTCGGCTGCGCCTCCCTGCTGACCGCGCCCGCCGCCACCGTCCGCCACCTGCGTTCCGCGCTGGACCTGCCCGGCCTGGACCACCCCCTGCGCATCGACGCGACCTACCGGCTGGCGCAGGCACTCGCCCACAACAACGAGCTCCGGGAGGCCGCGCGGGCCCTGGACGCCGAGGCCGTCCGCACCCCACCCGGCACCGACCGGCGCCGCCTGCAGGCCGCGCACTTCATGTACGAGGGGTTCCAGGCCGCCGAGGAGGACGGCCTCCGCCGCTCCCGCCGCCTGGCCGAACTCACCGAGGGCTTCACGGGCGCCGACAACTCCGAGCGGGCGCTCCTCATGGTCCGGGGATTCGACGCGATGCTCCGGGGCGAACCCGCCACCGAGGTCGTACGACTCTGCGACCGTGCCCTCGTCGACGGCGCGCTCGCCCGGGGACTCGGCTGGACGGACTCCACGTGGGGATTCGAGATCCCGGCGCTCACCGGCATCGCGTACGCGTTCGCCGACCGTCCCGACCGGGCCGAGTCCCTCTTCACGGAGGCCGTCCGCGCCTTCGAGATCTCCGGCTGGAGCGGCGCCCACCTCGCCTTCGCCCACACCCTGCTCGGCCTGGTCCACCGGCGCCGCGGCAACCTGCCGCAGGCGCAGCACTACCTGGAGGAGGGCCTGCGCCTGGCCGACCGGGTGGGCAAGGGCCTCCCCGTCCACTGGGACACCGCCTGCCTCCTCGTGGACACGCTCGTCGCCCGGGGCCGTACGGCGGAGGCGCGCTCCGTCGCCGACCGCTACTCCTTCGGGCCGCCGTGGCCGGGCGCGATCGTCCTGCCCGACGGTCCCAGCGTCCTCGGCCGGCTGCTGCTCGCGGAAGGGCGCGTCGAGGAGGCGGTGGCCACCCTGGAAGCGGCGGCCGAGGCCCTGATCGGCCGGGGCCGCCACCACATCGTGTGGGCTCCCTGGCCCCTGGACCTCGCCCGGGCGCTCGCCGCCACGGACCCGGACCGCGCCGCCGGGATCGCCGCCGAGGCCCGTGCCCGCGCCGAACGCATCGGCACCCCCACCGCCCTGGGCGAAGCCCTCCGCTGCGCGGCCCTCTTCGCCGGTCCGTCCGAGTCCCGGCGCCTCCTCGCCGAGGCCGTCGCCCACCTGTCCGCGTCCCCCTCCCGCTACGAGGAGGCCCGCGCCCGCCTCGACCTGGCCCGTGCCACCGGCTCCCCGCGAGCCCTCGCGGAAGCGACGGCCCTGGCCGCCGCCTGCGGCGTGGTGACAGCCCGTGCGTCGGACCGCCCTCCGGAGTGAGGTAGTGTTTCCCCTGCACGCCGACGCGGGGAAAACCGCAGGGGCCGTGCATCGGGACGTGGCGCAGCTTGGTAGCGCACTTGACTGGGGGTCAAGGGGTCGCAGGTTCAAATCCTGTCGTCCCGACTGGAGACAGTCGCGGGTCAGGGGCCGTTCTGGAGCAATCCAGAACGGCCCCTGATCGTTTTTGGGGACCAGTTGGGGACCAAACCCTTGTGCGAGGGTTCCCGACGCGTCTTGACCTGCTCAAGGAGCGGTCCGGATCCACCGTTCCGGCCACGGCGATCGACGCGGGCGAGGCCCACGAATCCGGGCACGACTCCCCCCGGCCGCTGAGGAGTGCACGCCCGCCTGTACCACGACGGCCCGAGCCCTGAGCCGTGCGCGCCGGAAGGACGGGGTCCCGGTGCCGGGCCCCACGGGTCCGTGACGACGGTCACCGGCCTGCGGGGAACCGCCCGCGCCGGGGCACCGAGTCCAGGAGGAGCCGGGTGTACGGATGTTCCGGGGCCTCCAGGACCCGCGAGGCCGGGCCCGTCTCCACGACGTGACCGGACTTGAGCACGAGGACCTCGTCGGCGATGTGCCGGACCACCGCCAGGTCGTGCGTGACGAACAGGTAGCCGATCCCCGATGCGCTGCGGATCTGCCCGAGGAGTTCGAGTATCTGCGCCTGGATCGACACGTCGAGCGCGGCGACGGCTTCGTCGAGAACGAGGACCCGGGGCTCCACGGCAAGGGCACGGGCGATCGCCACGCGCTGCCGCTGGCCGCCCGAGAGGTCGCGGGGGAGAGCGGCGGCCTCGCGTGTGCCGAGGCCGACCTGGTCCAGGAGCCGGGTGACCCGGGTGCCGCGGCCGCCCGCATCGAGACCGGTGTGGAGGCGCAGCACCTCGTCCAGGCATCCGGAGACGGTCACCCGGGGATCGAGCGAGAGGTACGGATCCTGGAAGACCATCTGGATCTCCCGGGCCCTGGACAGCCGTTCCGCCCGCCGCCGGGGCCGCGCGGAGCGGTCCCGTCCGTCCAGGCGGACGGTCCCGCCGTCCGGGTGCTCCAGGCCGACGAGCATCCGGACCGTGGTGGTCTTGCCGCTGCCGGACTCCCCGACGATCGCGAGAGAGGCCCCGGGTGCCAGGGAGAAGGACACGCCGTCGACCGCCACGTGGTCTCCGTACCGCTTCCGCAGGCCCTCGACGACCAGGCCCTTGACGACCGGTCCCTCTTTCGCTGAGGCGGTCACAGCGTGATCCCTTCGTCGGCGCGGTGGCAGGCGGCGAGTCCGTCGCCGTGCCGGGTGAGTGCGGGCTTCTCCTCGGAGCAGCGCGGCAGTGCGTGGGCGCAGCGCGCGGCGAAGGCGCAGCCCGGCGGCGCCTCGGACAGGGAGACGGGACGCCCGGGAATGGGGCGGGGCGCGGGCGCGCCCGCCTCGATGCTCGGCGTGCAGGCGAGCAGTCCCGCGGTGTACGGGTGCCGCGGCCGGTCGAACAACTCGTCGGTACCGCGCGTCTCCACGACCCGGCCCGCGTACATCACGTACACCCGGTCACAGACGGTGGCGGCCAGTTCGAGGTCGTGGGTGACGAAGAGGAGGCCCGTGCCGCGCTCGGCCCGCAGCCGGGCGAGGAGTTCGACGATCTCGGCCTGGGTCGTGACGTCCAGGGCGGTGGTCGGCTCGTCGGCGACGATCAGCGCGGGTTCGGCCGCGAGCGCCGCGGCGATGACCACCCGCTGGAGCATGCCGCCGGAGAACTCGTGGGGACGGCGGCGCAGGGCGCCGCGCGGGTCTCGGATGCCGACCGCGTCGAGGAGTTCTAGGGCCCGCGCGTCCGCCGTGGCGGCCGGGGTCCCGGCCGCGCGCAGCCCTTCGGTGAGGAAGTCGCCGACTCGGCGCAGCGGGTTCACGGAGGCACGCGGGTCCTGGTAGACCATCGCGACCTGCCGGGCCCGCAGCTCGGCCAGTTCGGAACGGCTCATGGTGAGCACGTCCCGGCCGGCGACCCGGACCTCGCCGCTGGTGCGTGCGCCCGCGGGCAGCAGCCCGAGGACGCTGCGGCACGTCACCGACTTCCCGGAGCCCGACTCGCCGACGAGGCCGACGCTCTCCCCGGCGCGTACCCGCAGGCCGACCCCGTCCAGGATCGGCCGCCCGGCCCGGTCGTCGGGCAGCCGGACCCCGAGCCCGTCGATCTCCAGGACCGGACGCCCGTCGCCGGCCGGGACCGGAGACGCGTCCTTCCGTTCCGGCTGTTCCTTCATGCGGTTCACCGCTTCCGCCTCGCGATCCGGTCGGCGAGACCCTCGCCGACGATGCCGAACGCCACCACGGCGAGCACGATGCACACGGAAGGCGCGAGGGCGGGCAGCATCGCCCCCTGCTGGACGGCCGACTGACCCTCGTTGATCATGGCGCCCCAGTCGGCGGTCGGCGGCTGCACGCCGAAGCCGAGGTAGGAGAGGGCCGCCAGGTCCATCAGCGCGTACCCGAAGTTCATCGCGGACTGGGCGAAGACGGTGGCGGCGATGTTGGGCAGCAGGTGGCGCAGGCACACGTTCCAGCCGGACCAGCCCTGTACCCGGTAGGACTCGATGTACGGGCGGGCCTTCTCCTGGCGCGCGATGCCGCGCACCAGGCGGCCCACGTACGGGGTGTAGGCCACTGCCATCGCGATCACCGGCGCGGTCATCCCCGAGCCGGCGACGGAGACGAGCAGGATCGCGAGCAGGAGTCCGGGTATCGCGAAGACCATGTCCATCGAGCGGGACAGGACGGAGTCCGCCCAACCGCCGCGCCAGGCCGCCACCACGCCGAGCAGGGTGCCGAGCAGGGTGGAGACGCCGACGACGAGCAGCGGGCCGAGAAGCCCGGTGCGGGCCCCGTGCATCAGCCGCGACAGGACGTCCCGACCGGACTGGTCGGTGCCGAGGAGGTGCTCGCCGGTGGTCCCGGTCAGACTCGCCGGGAGATCGAGGACCTCGGGGTCGTACGGAGCGAGGACGGGGGCGAGCACGGCGATCAGGACGAGAACGGCGAGCACCGCGATCGAGGCGGTGAACAACGGCCCTTGGGCGAGGAGGCGCAGGGGGCGCAGCCCGGGCCTGCGGCGCAGGACGGCGGGCTCCGGAGGTGCGGTGGTGGTCATGAGGAGCCTTCCCCGTGGAGCGACAGCCGGGGGTCGATGAGGGGTGCGAGCAGGTCGACGGCGAGGTTGACGAGGACGAAGGCGCCCACGCTGAGCAGGGTGATCGCCTGCACGACGGCGAAGTCCTTGGCGGTGACCGACTGCACGAGCAGGGAGCCGAGGCCGGGCACGTCGAAGGCGGTCTCGACGATCGAGGTGCTGATGAGGAGTCCGGCGAGCATCGTGCCGCCGACGGTGACGACCGGGCCGAGCGCGTTGCGCAGGACGTGGCGACGGACCACGACCCGCGCGGGGACGCCTCGGGCGCGTGCCACCTCCACGTGTTCCCGGCCGAGTTCGTCGAGCATCGCCGAGCGGGTCACCCGGGCGAGCAGGCCCGCGAAGGTCAGCGCCAGGGCGAAGGCCGGCAGGGTCAGGTGGTACAGCCCCTCGGAGAATCCCACGGGCGTGCCGCCGGGGCCGGGGAACCAGCCCAGACGGACGGAGAACAGGGACACGAGCGCGATCGCGGTCACGAAGGACGGGGTGGCGGTGGCGACGCCGCTGCCGAGGAGCACCGCCCGGTCCAGCGGTCCGGGCCGCAGGGCGGCGAGGATCCCGGACGTCACACCGATGAGGGCGACGAGCAGCGCCGCGTACCCGACGAGCAGGGCCGTGCCGGGCAGCCGTGATCCGATGAGGGCGGAGACGTCCTGGTGGAATTGGGCGGAGCTGCCGAAGTCTCCCCGGAAGACCCCGCCGAGCCACTTCGCGTACTGCACGGGAAGCGGGTCGTCCAGGTGGTACTGGGAGCGCAGGGCCGCCACGGCCTCGGGGGTCGCGGGGCGGCCGTGGAGCAGGAACGACACCGGGTCGCCGGGCGCCAGGTGGACGCTGCCGAAGACCACGAGGGAGGTCGCGAACAGCACCGCCACCAGGCCGACGACGCGTCCGATGAGGTAGCGCGTCATTTCGCCGCGGCCCCGATCGTCGCGGCCCACGGGTAGTACAACTGGGCGATCCCGGTCGGGGCGCCGGTCACGCGCTTGCCGAGGAAGACCGTGTAGGGCGCCTCGTAGAGGGGGATGATCGGCAGCTCGCGCAACGCGATCTCCTGGAGTTCGGCGGTCAGCTCCGCGCGCTTGCCGGCGTCGGGTTCGGCGTTGGCCCGGTCGAAGGCGGCGTCGTACGCGGCGTTCGACCAGTTGCCGTAGTTCCCGAAGTCGCCGGTGCGCAGGTACTGGTAGAACTCCAGCGGGTCGGGCGTGTTGTCGTACCCGTTGGTGATGACCAGGTCCATGCCGGCGCGTGCGCCGGGGTCGACGAAGATGCTGCTGTACGCCTCGGGGGGCACCGACTTCAGCTCGACGTTCAGGCCGATCTCCCGACCGGCGGCCTGAACGGCGTTGGCGACGACGCTGATCTCGGGAGCGAGCGTGCTGGTGACCAGGGTGATCTTGCGGCCGGCGGCCCCGGCCTCCTGGACGAGCTTCTTCGCGGCGCCGATGTCGTAACCGGGCTCGGGCCGGGTGTCGTAGAGCGCGGCGGTCTTCTCCGGGGCCAGCGCCCACGCGCCGCGCGCGGCGGGGGCCTTGGCGGGGACGCCGATGCCGCCGGCCGCGGCCTTGATGATGTTCTTGCGGTCGAGCGCCAGGGAGAGGGCCTTGCGGACCTTCACGTCGCCGAGCGGGCCGCCGAAGTCGAGCACGGCGAGATTGGACGCGGCGGTGTTGGGGCCGAAGAGGACGCTGCCCTTGTTGCCGGAACGCAGCTGTCCGATGGTGGCGGGGGCCACCATGTACCCGCCGTCGGCGGTGCCGGACAGGAAGGCGTTGGTGCGGGCCGCCGTGTCCTCGATGAACGTGAACTTCACGGTGTCGGTCTTGGGGGCGAGCCGGGGGTCCCAGTACGCGCCGTGCTTCTTCAGGGTGATCTCGGCGCCCTGGGACCAGGTGTCGAGTGCGTACGGACCGGTGCAGTTGACCTTGCCCGCGGGGGTGCCGTAGTTCTTGCCGGCCTCGGCGAGGGTGGCGGCGCTCTCGACGGTGCCGGGGGAGGCGGCCATCAGCTCGTGGAGCAGGACGTCGGGCTTGGTGAGCCGGAGCGTCACCTCCAGCGGGCCGGTCTTCTCCACGGCCTTGACGTTCTTGAACGCCGACCCCCAGGGGGAACCGGTCCCAGGGGCCATCTGGCGCTGGAGGGAGGCGACCACGTCGTCGGCGGTCATGGTCGTGCCGTCGTGGAACTTCACCCCGGGGCGCAGCGTGTAGACCAGCGTGAGCGGGTCGGGCCGGTCGTACGTCACCGCGAGGCCGGGCTCGATCTTCATGTCGGGGGTGACCCGCATGAGCTGCTCGCACACGTTGGCGAGCACGGTGTTCGGCGGGTAGTCGTACGCGAGGGCGTAGTCGAGCGTGTAGGGCTCGGCGTACAGGGACCAGGTGAAGGAGTCCAGGGGGCCCCGCGCGGGCGGTGAGAGCGGAGTGACCTTGTGGTCCGCGCCGGCGGCGGTCTTGGGCGCGGTGGCGCCGGAACAGGCACTGGTGGTGGCCGCGACGGCGGCGGTACAGAGGAGAAGCGCGATGGCTCGGGGCATGCGCATGCAGACCCACCCCTTTACGGGTGTAGTGACGGGCGCTGGGGGTTGGAGTGAGTATTGATGCGGGACCGTTCCCGCACAAGGCTGTGCGGGAACGGTTTTGCAAAGGTCACGAAGGTGGCAGCATCAGTCGCATGACCGACGCCCCACCGCACGGCGGGCAGCCCTCGCCGCCCCTCCCACGCGTCCGCCTCGTCGACGTGGCCCGCGAGGCGGGCCTGTCCAAGACGACCGTCTCGGCGGCACTGAACGGCACCGGAAGGCTCTCTCCCGAAGTCCGGGAGAAGGCCCGTGAGACCGCGCGCAGAATGGGCTACCGGCCCAACGCCACCGCGCGCCGGCTGCGCGCGGGACGGGCCAGATTGATCGGTTACGTGGTCGGGGAGTTCGCCGACGCCCCCTGGGCCTTCCTGGAGTCGCCGTACTTCGCCCGGCTGACCGCGGCCACCGCGGCGATGTCGTTGCGGCGCGGCTACGCCGTGGTGCTGCTGCCCGCCGGGTCCCTGCAGAGCGAGTGGGCCGACCTGTCGCTCGACGCGGTGGTCGTCGCCGACCCCGTCGCCAACGACCTGATCGTCGAGGACCTTCTCGCCGCCCGCATCCCCGTGTTCAGCGACCGCTCCGTCGAGGGGCGGCCCGGGGCGTACTGGGTGGACGTGGATGCCGGCGGCGCCCTGCGCGAGGCCCTCGACCACGTTCGCGAGCAGGGCGCCCGCAGGCCCGTCCTCGTGGTGCCGGACAGCACCACCCGCTTCCACGCCGAGGTCTTCGCCGCGCACGAGGAGTGGTGCGCGGCACACGGCGTGGCGGTGCGGGTCGTACGCGCCGGGGGGCCGGGGAACGGTCCCGTCATCCGCGCCGTCGAGACCGCCCTCACGGGCGACCCGGCGGGCGGCCGGGCACGGCCCGACGCCCTGCTCGTCGTGGCCGAGGCGAGTCCGCCCCTGATCCTCGACGCGGCGCGCCGGCTCGGCTACGAGGTCCCCGGCGACCTGCTCCTCGTCTGCGTGAGCGAGGACGTCACCGCCGAGCACACCGAGCCGCCCGTGACCACCCTGAGCCTGCGGCCCGAGGCGATCGCGGAGGCGGGCGTCGAAACCCTGGTGGCGGTCCTGGAACACGGCGACCGGGAGACGGCGGGGGTGCTCGTCCCGACCCGGCTCGACGTACGGGCGTCATCGGTCCGGTCCGCTCAGACCGAGTGCACGAGTCGGCCGCCGACGTAGGTCCGCTCCACCCGGGCCTCCGCGATCTCCTCCGCGGGCGCCGTGAGGATGTCGCGGTCCAGGACGACCAGGTCGGCGAGGTTGCCGACCCGCAGGCTGCCCGCGTCGTCGTGACCGTTCACGTGGGCGGCTCCGGCGGTGTACGCGGCCAGCGCGGTCGGCAGGTCGAGCCGCTGCTCGGGATAGAAGATCCGGTCGTGGTCGGCGTCGGGGTCCCGGCGGTTCACGGCCACGTGAAGGCCCGCCAGCGGATCGGGGCTGCTCACCGGCCAGTCGCTGCCCGCGACGAGGGTCGCGCCCGCGCGCACCAGGTCGCCGAACGGGTACTGCCAGGCGGCACGCTCCGGACCCAGGAACGGGATGGTCAGCTCGTCCATCTGGGGCTCGTGGGCCGCCCACAGGGGCTGGATGTTCGCCAGGGCGCCGAGCGCGGCGAAGCGGGTGAGGTCCTCGGGGTGGACGACCTGGAGGTGGGCAAGGTGGTGGCGGTTGCCGCGGTGTCCGTTGGCCGCCACCGCCGACTCGATCGCGTCGAGGGCCTCGCGCACGGCCCGGTCACCCAGGGCGTGGAAGTGCACCTGGAAGCCGAGGGCGTCGAGCTCCGTCACGTATCCGCGCAACGCCCCGGGCTCGACGAAGCTCATACCGCTGTTGGCGGTGGCACAGCCGCAGCCGTCCAGGTACGGGGAGGTCATGGCGGCGGTGAAGTTCTCCGCGACACCGTCCTGCATGATCTTCACCGAGGTCGCGCGGAACCGGTCGGCCCGCAGCGCCTCGCGCCGGGCCACCAGTTCGGGAACCTGCTCGACGCCCCGTGCGCGGTCCCACCACAGCGCCCCCGTCACCCGGGCCGTGAGCGTGCCGTCCGCCGCCGCGGTCAGGTACGCGTCCGAGGGATCGGGCCGGCCGCCCAGCTCGCCGAGCATCGCGTCCTGCCAGCCCGTGATGCCGAGGGAGTGCAGCAGCTTCTGGGCCCGCAGGAGCCCGGCGAGGAGTTCCGCCGGCGTGCTCGCCGGCAGCAGTCGGCCGACCAGCGAGGTGGCGCCCTCCTGGAGCGTGCCGCTGGGAGTGCCGTTCGGCTCGCGCTCGATCCGGCCGTCGGCGGGGTCGGGGGTGGTCGCGGTGATCCCGGCGAGTTCGAGCGCCCGGGTGTTCGCCCAGGCACCGTGGTGGTCCCGGTTGACCAGCAGGACCGGGCGGTCGGGGACGACGGAGTCGAGCAGCTGCCGGGTCGGCAGCCCGCCCTCGAAGCTCTCCATCGACCAGCCGCCACCGGTGATCCACTCGCGGTCGGGGTGCGCGTCGGCGTACGCGCGGATCCGGGCCAGGTAGTCGTTCACGGTGACGGTCTCGGTCAGGTCGCACTCGGCCAGTTCCACGCCGGCGAAGACCGGGTGCATGTGGGCGTCCTGGAAGCCGGGGAGCAGCAGCTTCCCCGTCAGGTCGACCACCTCGGTGCCGGGCCCCACGAGTTCGCGCACCTCGTCGTGGCCGACGGCCGCGATCCTGTCGCCGATGACGGCGAGCGAGGTCGCCCGGGTGCGGGCCGGGTCCACGGTGAAGACGGGGCCGCGGGTGAAGACCAGATCGGCCTTGGCCATTCGAAAGCTCCAGAGCGTGAGGCGACGGGGGGCGGGGGCCATGGAATCGGGAAGGCCGTTTACACGTCAATGGTGTTGACGTAAGGTCCCGGCCATGTCCGAACGTGTCACTCCCGAAGGCGGACGCAAGCGCCGCAGACCCACCAAGCAGGGCGCTGTCCTCTCGGAGCGGCTCATCGTCGAGACGGCGCTGCGGCTCGTCGCCCAGCACGGAGCCGAAGCGCTCTCCGTACGGAGGCTGGGCGCCGCGCTCGGCGCCGACCCGAGCGCGCTGTACCGCTACTTCCACAACACCGACGCCCTCCTCCTCGCCCTCGCGGACGAAATGATCGGCAGGGCGCAGGAGGGCTGGCGGGCGACCGGGGACTGGCGGGAGGACCTGCGCTCCATGGGCCTGCGGATCCACGCCTGCTACCTGTCCCACCCGCAGGCGGCCGTCCTCGGCGCGTACCGCACGACGGGACGCCCCCACGAGACCCGGGCCGTCGAGCGGATCCTCGGCATCCTGCGCTCGGCGGGCTTCCCGGACGCCTTCGCCGTCCGCGCCTACCACGCGTTCGTGGACCAGGCCCTGGCCTTCGCCGCCCTGGACGCCGCGGCGCTCGCTCTGCCGAAGGCCGCCCGGGAGGCGGACGAGGCGGTCTGGAACTCGGTCTACGGCAGGCTGACGGCCGACACCCATCCGAATGTCGCGGCGGTCTTCCCGCTGCTGGCCGCCGACATGCGTGACAGCGGCTACCCTTTCGCCCTGGAACTGATGCTCAGCGCGATGGCGGCGCTCCGCCCGGCGGCGGCCGAAGCCTGAGCGGCGTCCGCCCCGCGGGCGCGCCGGGTCAGGACAGGGCCCGCCAGGACTCGTTCAGCGCCAGCCGGAACGCCTCGGTCCGCTCGGGGCCCAGGCCGGCGGTCATGCGTTCCTCGATGCGGCGGGCCGGCCCGGCGTACTCGGCGAGCAGCCGCCGCCCCGGGTCGGCGAGCAGGATGAGGCGTTCGCGGCGATTGGCCGGATTGGGTTCACGGCGGATCAGGTCGCGGCTCTCCAGTGCGCGGACCATGTCGGCCATCGACTGGGCGGTGACGAAGGAGTCGCGGGCGAGCTGCGCCGCGGAGATGCCGTCGTGCCGCTCCAGCACCGTCAGGGCGGTGTACTGCAGCGCCGTGATCCCGGCGGGCTTGAGCAGTTCGTCGAGCCGGGCGCGCACCGCGAGCTCCGTTCTCTTGATCAGGTAGAGCAATGACGTGCTCACGTCCATCCTCCCGTGGTGACGGTCCGCGTGGAACGGTTCGTACCGCTTCCGGGCGTGTCTCCGGGGCGCGGCGTCGCCCCACCCTAGGGCATTGACAGGAATCCTGCTGATTGCTCAGACTGCATTCATCAGGATTCCTGTCGATCCCGGCTCGGCCGGTGTTCTCGGCATTCCCTTCCACTCCCTTCCACCCCCTTCGAGAGGCATCTCTCATGGATCTTCAGGGCAAGGTCGCCGTCGTCACCGGCAGCGGACGCGGCCTCGGACTGGCATACGCCCAGGCCCTCGCCGCCGCGGGCGCCGCCGTCGTCGTCAACGACGTCGACAAGGACACGGTGGACGCCGCCGTCGCCTCGATCACGTCCCGCGGAGGCGCGGCGACCGGCGTGGCCGTGGCCGTCGGCGACAGCGAGGCGGCCCAGCGGCTCGTGGACGCGGCGGTAGAGGAGTTCGGGCGCCTGGACGTGCTCGTCACCAACGCCGGCATCCTGCGCGACCGCGTGCTGTGGAAGATGACCGACGAGGACTTCGACGACGTCGTACGGGTCCACCTGCGCGGCACGTTCACCTGTGCCCGCGCCGCCGCCGTCCGCATGCGCGAGCAGGGCACCGGCGGCCGGCTCGTCCTGATCTCCTCGCCCGCCGGCCAGCGGGGCAACTTCGGCCAGACCAACTACGCCGCCGCCAAGGCCGGCATCGCCGCGATGGCCCGCACCTGGGCCATGGAACTGGGCCGCGCCGGCATCACCGTCAACGCCGTCGTGCCGGTCGCCGCCACCGAGATGACCCGGACCGTCCCGGCGTTCGCCCCCGTCATCGAGGAGTCCGAGCGTACCGGCGAGCCGCTGCCCGACTGGTTGCGCAAGGACGAGGGCCTCGGCACCGTCGAGGACGTCGCCGGCCTGATCACCTTCCTGGCCTCGGACGACTCCGACGGCGTGACCGGGCAGGCCATCGGCATCGGTGGCGACCGCCTCGCCCTGTGGGCCCACCCGAAGGAGAAGGCGGTCGCCTTCGCCGACGGAGGCTGGAGTGGCGACGCCATCGCCGCCGCATGGCCGGACGGCGTCGGCGCCGAGCCCGAGACCTACGGCATCCCCGCGCCCCGGGCCCCGGAGGCATGAGATGACCGACCGCCCCCGCGGGACCGCGCTCGACCTCGACACGCTGACCGCCATCGACGTGCACACCCACGCCGAAGTCTCCAAGGACGGCCACGGGGCGCTGAGCCCCGAGCTGTTCGGCGCCTCCGAGAAGTACTTCAAGGCCCACGGCCACCGGCAGCCCACCATCGAGGAGATGGCCGACCACTACCGCGAACGCCGCATGGCCGCGGTGGTGTTCACCGTCGACGCCGAACAGGCCACCGGCCACCCGCGGATCGCCAACGAGGAGATCGCCGAAAGCTGCGCCGCCCACGCCGACGTGCTGATCCCCTTCGCCAGCATCGACCCGCACAAGGGCCGCGCCGGGGTCCGCGAGGCCCGGCGCCTGGTGGGGGAGTACGGCGTGCGCGGGTTCAAGTTCCACCCCAGCATCCAGGCATTCTCCCCCGACGACCGCCTCGCCTACCCGCTGTACGAGGCCATCGAGGAACTCGGCGTTCCGGCCCTCTTCCACACCGGCCAGACCGGCATCGGCGCCGGCGTCCCGGGCGGCGGCGGCATCCGGCTGAAGTACTCCAACCCCATGCTGGTCGACGACGTCGCCGTCGACTTCCCCGAACTGCGGATCGTCCTCGCGCACCCGTCCTTCCCCTGGCAGGACGAGGCGCTCGCGGTCGCCACCCACAAGCCGCACGTCCACATCGACCTGTCCGGCTGGTCCCCGAAGTACTTCCCCCCGCAGCTCGTGCGCTACGCGAACACCCTGCTCCAGGACAAGGTCCTCTTCGGCTCCGACTATCCGGTCATCACGCCCGATCGGTGGCTCGCCGACTTCGCCGCACTCGACATCAAGCCCGAGGTCCGGCCGAAGATCCTCAAGGAGAACGCCGTCCGCCTGCTCGGTCTGTCCACCGACTGAAGGAATCGCTCGTGCTGAACCAAGGCATCGGCTCCTGGCCGACGCGCCGGGCCCGCAAAACGCCCGACCGGACCGCCGTCGTCCACGACGGCCGCACCTGGACCTACCGCGAGCTGCACGGGCGGGTCCTGCGCCTCGCCCACGGCCTGCGCGCCCTGGGCGTCGAGAGCGGCGACCGGATCGCCTACCTGGGCCCCAACCACCCGGCCTTCCTGGAAACCCTGTTCGCCGCCGGAGCGCTCGGCGCGGTCTTCGTCCCGCTCAACACCCGGCTGACGACACCGGAACTGGTGTACAACCTCTCCGACTCGGGCAGCACCGTCCTCATCCACGCCCCCGAGCACGCACAAGCCGCACGCACCGCCGCCGACGAGGCCGGGGTGCGCCACCGGATCGCACTCGAAGGGCCCGAGGGCCCCGGCGAGGGCGCCCTCTCGTACGACGAGGTGCAGGCCGGGGCGGCCACGGACGAGCTCCTGGACGTGTCCGTGGCGCCCGAGGACCCGTGCATGATCATGTACACCTCCGGGACCACGGGCCGCCCCAAGGGAGCCGTCCTCTCCCATGCCAACATCACCTGGAACAGCGTCAACGTCCTCGTCGACACCGACCTCACCGCCGACGAGGTCACCCTCGTCGTGGCCCCGCTGTTCCACACCGGCGCCCTCAACATGACCTGCCTGCCCACCCTCCTCAAGGGCGGCCGGGTGGTCCTGCTCGCCGCCTTCGACGCCGACCGCGTCCTGGAACTGGTCGAGGACCTGAGGGTGACGTACCTGTTCGGCGTCCCCACGATGTACGACGCCATGGCCGCCCGGCCGCGGTGGGGAACCACGGACCTCTCCAGCCTGCGCACCCTCAACTGCGGCGGCGCGCCCGTGCCCGCCCGTACCATAGCCGCGTACATCGACCGCGGCCTGGCCTTCAGCCAGGGCTACGGCATGACCGAGGCGTCCCCCGGCGTCCTCTTCCTCGACCGGGAACAGACCGCGGCCAAGGCCGGCTCCGCCGGCGTCCCGCACTTCTTCACCGACACCCGCATCGTCCGGCCCGACGGCAGCGAGGCCGGACCGGGCGAGCGGGGCGAGGTCCTCGTCCAGGGCCCCCACGTCATGACCGGTTACTGGAAGCGGCCCGAGGACACCGCGGCCGTCTTCGCCGACGGCCACTGGCTGCGCACCGGCGACATCGCCCGGACCGACGAGGACGGCTACGCCTACATCGTCGACCGGGTCAAGGACATGTACGTCTCCGGCGGCGAGAACGTCTACCCGGCCGAGGTCGAGGACGCGCTCCTCGACCACCCCGCCGTCGCCGAATGCGCGGTCATCGGCATCCCCGACCCGGTCTGGGGCGAGGTCGGCCGCGCCGTCGTCGTCCTCGAGCCCGGGGCCCGCGCCGGCGAGGACGACATCCTCGGCCACCTCCGGGGCCGGCTCGCCAAGTACAAGATCCCGAAGTCGGTCGTCCTCACCGGCGGCCTGCCCCGCACGGCCTCCGGAAAGGTCGTCAAGTCGGCCGTCCGCGACTCCTTCACCACCGGACCCGCCGAACGCCCCCGGTCGTGACCGGCGTTCGACCAGGACGTTTCCCCCGGGTGCGCCCAGCGCCGCCCGCGCCATCGAAAGGTCTCCTCATGCCCATCGCCATCGCCGACGGCCTCGGCGCACTCACCTCCCTCAGCGGAGCCGACCTCGGCCGCACCGAGTGGCTCGAGATCACCCAGGACCGGGTGAACACCTTCGCCGACGCCACCGACGACCACCAGTGGATCCACACCGATCCGGAGAAGGCCAAGGACGGGCCCTTCGGCGGCCCCATCGCCCACGGCTACCTCACCCTCTCCCTGATCATCCCGCTCTTCGGCGAGCTGCTCGGCATCACCGGCACCAGGATGAGCGTCAACTACGGCCTGGACAGGGTCCGTTTCCCCAGCCCCGTCCGGGTCGGCGCGAAGATCCGTCTGCACGGTGCCGTCGGCACGGTGGAGGAGGTCAAGGGCAACGGCGTGCAGATGCCGATCACCTTCACCGTCGAGATCGAGGGCGGCGACAAGCCGGCCTGTGTCGCCGAAGCCGTCTACCGCCACTACGCCTGACCAGCCCCCGGCCCGCCTTCCGCACGGGCGCGGGCCGGACCGCCCGACGCGGGCGGGGCGACGACGACCCCGCCCGCCAAGTGGCCACTTCGAGTCGAACGGAACCCCCGCGGGAGCCCTCCGGGCGACTCCCGCGCATCCCAAAGGAAGCCCGCACATGGCCCACACGGCCCCCATGGACCCCCTGCTCTCCCTCCGGGACGCCGCACCGACCCCGTTCTGGCTCGACGACCCCCGCCGGCCCGGGACCACCCCCGCCCTCGTCGGCCCCACCACCTGCGACCTGCTCGTCGTCGGGGGCGGATACACCGGCCTGTGGACGGCGCTCATCGCCAAGGAACGCGACCCCTCCCTCGACGTCGTCCTCGTCGAGGGCGCGGAGGCCGGCGGCGCGGCTTCAGGCCGCAACGGCGGCTTCTGCGAGGCGAGTCTCACGCACGGCCTCGCGAACGGTCTGGAGCGCTGGCCCCACGAGATCGACACCCTCGAACGCCTCGGCCGCGAAAACCTCCGGGAGATGGAGGACGCCCTCGCCCGCCACCGTATCGACTGCGGCTGGGAGCGCACCGGTTCCCTCACCGTCGCCACCGAACCCCACCAGGTCGGATGGCTCGCGGAGGAAGCGGAAACGGCCGCTCGCCACGGTGCCACCGTCACCGTCCTCGATGCCGACGGCGTCCGCGCCGAGATCGACTCCCCGACCTTCCTCGGCGCGGTCTGGAACAAGAGCGACGTCGCCATGGTCAACCCGGCCCGCCTCGCCTGGGGACTCAAGCGCGCCTGCCTCGACCTCGGCGTCCGCATCCACGAACACACACCCGCCCTCGCACTCGACGAGCACGGCGCGGTCGTGTCCGTCAGTACGCCCTACGGACGGATCACCGCCGGACGCGTGGCCCTCGCCACCAACGCCCACCCCTCCCCGCTCCGCCGCCACCGCCCCTACACGGTGCCGGTCTACGACTACGCGCTGATGACCGAGCCGCTGACCGAGCAGCGGCTCGCCTCGGTCGGCTGGCACAACCGGCAGGGCTGGGCCGACTCCGCCCACCACTTCCACTACGTACGGATCACCGCCGACCACCGCATCCTGTGGGGCGGTTACGACGCCGTCACCCACTTCCGCGGCAGGGTGGCCGCCGAACACGACCGGCGCCCCGAAACCTACGCCACCCTCGCCCGCCACTTCTTCACGACCTTCCCGCAGCTGGAGGGCCTCCGCTTCACCCACGCCTGGGGCGGCGCCATCGACACCAGCACGCGCTTCTGCGTGTTCTTCGACACCAGCCACCGGGGCAAGGTCGCCTACGCGGCCGGATTCACCGGCCTCGGCGTCGGCGCCACCCGCTTCGGCGCCGAGGTGATGCTGGACCTGCTGACCGGCGCGTCCACCGAGCGCACCGCCCTCGAACTCGTACGCCGCAAGCCGCTGCCCTTCCCGCCCGAGCCCTTCCGCTCGATCGGCATCGGCATCACCCGGAAGTCCCTGGCCCGAGCCGACCGCAACGAGGGCCGCCGCGATCTCTGGCTGCGCACCCTGGACCGCCTCGGTCTCGGCTTCGGCAGCTGACCGCACCACGCAACCGGCTCACCGTGCCGGCCACCACACGCATGGGGTGGCCGGCACGGTGAGCCCGTTCTCACGGCGTACGGCCCGCGCCCGCCGCCGGTGCCGTGCTCACGCGCCCGCGGCGGCGGTGAGCTGCTTCTCCAGGGCGGCCAGAGTCCGGTAGCAGGGCATGACCTGGGCGATGGAGGAGTTCGGTTCGCGGCCCTCGCGGATGGCGGCGACGAACTCGCGGTCCTGCAGCTCGATGCCGTCCGTCGAGACGTCGATCCCGCTGACGTCGATCGGCTCGTCCTTGCCGGTGACGAGGTCGTCGTAGCGGGCGAGATAGGTGCCGGTGTCGCCGATGTAGCGGAAGAACGTGCCGAGCGGACCGTCGTTGTTGAACGACAGCGACAGGGTGCAGATGGCGCCGTTCGCCGCGCGCAGCTGGACCGACATGTCCATCGCGATGCCCAGCTCGGGGTGGATCGGGCCCTGGACCGCGTTGGCCTGCACGATCGGCGAGCCCGTCTGGTACGCGAAGAGGTCGACGGTGTGTGCCGCGTGGTGCCACAGGAGGTGATCGGTCCACGAGCGCGGCGCGCCCAGCGCGTTGAGGTTCGTGCGGCGGAAGAAGTACGTCTGCGCGTCCATCTGCTGGAGGGTGTACTCGCCGGCCTGGATCCGCCGCCGGACCCACTGATGGCTCGGGTTGAAGCGCCGGGTGTGGCCCACCATGGCGACCAGCCCGGTGCGCTGCTGCGCCTCCAGGCACGCCTCGGCGTCGGCGAGGGAGGGCGCCAGGGGAATCTCGACCTGGACGTGCTTGCCGGCGCCGAGGCAGGCCAGCGTCTGCTCGGCGTGCATCGGGGTGGGAGTGGCGAGGATGACGGCGTCGACGTCGTCCGTCGCCAGCACCTCGTCGAGGGACGCCGCGGCGCGGCCGATCCCCTGCTCCGCGGCGAACTTCTGCGCGCTTTCGAGGGTGCTGCTCACGACGGCGGTCACCTCGACGCCCTCGATCCGCTTCAGCGCGGCCGCGTGCTTGGCGCCGAAGGCGCCGCCGCCGGCCAGGGCGACCCGGAGGGTTCGGTCGTCGGTCATGTCAGTTGACTCCTTCGGCGGGCTCCTGGGCCCGGGGGTGGTTTTCAAGGATCAGGTGGCCGACGGCGGTGTTGGACGCCGGCACGTGGTAGAAGCGGTGCTTGACCTCGACCCGTCCGGACCCGTCGACGTCGCTCATCGCCCCGCGGGCTATCAGCCACATGACCAGCTCGATGCCTTCCGAACCGGCTTCCTCGACGTACTCCAGGTGCGGCACCCGCGACAATCCGTTCGGGTCCCCGACCAGCCGGTCGAGGAAGGCTTGGTCCCATTCCCGGTTGATCAGACCGGCGCGCGGGCCCTGCAACTGGTGGCTCATGCCACCGGTGCCCCACACCTGGACCTTCAGCGGCCTGTCGTACGACTCGATCGCCTTCCGCAGTGCCCGGCCGAGACCGAAGCACCGGGCACCCGAGGGCACCGGGTACTGCACCACGTTGACGTGGAAGGGGATCACCTTGCACGGCCACTTCTCGACGTCACCGAACATCAGCGACAGCGGGACGGTCAGGCCGTGGTCGACGGTCATCTCGTTGGCGAGGGTGAGGTCGAAGTCGTCCCTGATGAGCGAGTGCGCGATGTGCGCGGCCAGGTCGGGGTCGCCCTCGATGCCGGGGACCGGACGGGGGCCGTATCCCTCGTCGGCGGTGGCGTAGGCCGCGCCGGTACCGAGCACGAACGTCGGGATCAGGGACAGGTCGAACGCGGACGCGTGGTCGTTGTAGACCAGGAAGATCACATCCGGAAGGTTCTCCTCCTCCCACGCCTTGGAGAACTCGTACCCCTCGAAGACCGGCCGCCAGTAGGGCTCCCCGGTCTTGCCGTGGTCCATTGCCGCACCGATCGCCGGCACGTGCGAGGTGAAGACCGCGGCGGTGATCACGGCGTGTTCGGCCGGGGGAGCCGGATCGGCGCAGGCCGCCTCCAGGACGGCGTGATCGATGCGGTTGCCCTCGACGGAGCGGCCGCCGCCGACCATCATCGCGCGGTACTCCTCCTCGGTCATACCGGTCATCGACCCGGCCATCTGCTGGAACGAGAGCCCCAGCGTCGCGCCCCACTTGGCGAGGAAGTAGATGTTGCCGCCCTCGTCCATCGCGGCGTTGAGGTCGCGGTCGAGCAGCGCCCGCTTCTGCTCCTCCCGCAGTGGCCACGCGTTCAGGTAGGCGCGCTCGTCGGCGAGGTAGCGTTCGCGGTTCTCCGCCGTCATCAGCGACATGCAGAACTGGTTGAGGTGGTAGCCCCTGGCGGACTGCTCGGCGTCGAAGACGGTGGTCCCCGGTACCAGTTTGTAGGTCTTGTCCAGTGACAAGGTCGGGCTCCGATCGTGGGACGGGTCAGCCGTGGGACGGTTCAGCCGGCTTCCGGCCAGTACAGGCGCATCGGGTTGTCGACGAGGAGCCGTTGCCGCAGCTCCGGCGTCGGCGCGATGCTCGGGACGAAGTCGACGAGCAGACCGTCGTCGGGCATGTGGGTGGCGAGGTTCGGGTGGGGCCAGTCCGTGCCCCACAGCACCCGGTCGGGGAACCCCTCGACCACGCGGTGGGCGAAGGGGACGACGTCGCGGTACGCCGACCGCTCGCCGTCGAGGGCCGGCGGGCCGCTCACGGACAGTCGTTCCGGGCAGGTCACCTTGCACCAGATGTCCGGCCTGGCCCGCATGAAGTCCAGGAACGTCCCGAATTCCGGCCCGTACGGGTCCTTGGTGACATCGGGCCGGCCCATGTGGTCGATGACCAGCGGAACCGGTATCGACAGGAAGAAGTCGCGCAGGCCGGCGAGGTCGGCCGCCTCGAAGTAGAGGACGACGTGCCACCCGTAGGGGGCGATCCGCTCGGCGACGTCCCGCAGGTCCCGCCGCGGCGCCGCGTCGACGAGCCGCTTGACGAAGTTGAACCGCACACCGCGGACCCCGGCCTCGTGCAGCTCCCGCAGCTCGGCGTCCGAGACGTCCGGCCGCACCGTCGCCACGCCCCGGGCCAGCTCCCCGGAGGACCGCAGGGCGTCGGCCATGGCGCTGTTGTCGGCGCCGTGGCAGGTCGCCTGGACCACGACGTTGCGGGTGAAGCCCAGGTGGTCGCGCAGCTCGAAGAGCTGGTCCTTGGACGCGTCGCACGGGGTGTACTTCCGTTCGGGCGCGAACGGGAACGCGGCTCCCGGGCCGAACACGTGGCAGTGCGCGTCGACGGCCCCCTCGGGCATCCGGAACCGCGGCCGGCTCGGGTCGGCGTACCAGTCCAGCCAGCCGGGAGTCTTCTCGAAGCTCGTCGTCATCATCAGTCCTCGTAGCGCAGGCCGAGCTCGGCCAGCGGGCCGCGCATGCCGTACAGGTCCAGGCCGAGTTCGCCCGCGCGGAACCGCACCCGCCTGCTCTCCTCGCCGGCCTCGCGCCGGGCAGCCGCCCCGGCGACCTCGGCGGCCCGCTCGCGCGGCACCACCACGACACCGTCGCGGTCCGCCACGACCACATCGCCCGGCCTGACCAGGGCGTTGGCGCAGACCACCGGCACGTTGACCGAACCGAGAGTGGCCTTGACCGTGCCCTTGGCGTTGACCGCCCGCGCGAAGACCGGGAAGTCCATCTCCTCCAGGTCGGCCACGTCGCGCACGCCTCCGTCGATGACCAGGCCCCGGCCACCACGGGCGCGGAACGAGGTGGCGAGCAGTTCGCCGAAGAAACCGTCCTCGCTCTCCGTCGTGCAGGCCGCGACCACCACGTCGCCCTCCTCGATCTGCTCGGCGGCGACGTGGAGCATCCAGTTGTCGCCGGGCTGCAGCAGCACGGTCACCGCCGTGCCGCAAAGCCGGGCCCGGGTATAGACGGGGCGCAGGTACGGGCGCATCAGACCCACCCGGCCCATCGCCTCGTGGACGGTCGCGACGCCGAACGCCGACAGTGCGACGACGTCCTTCGGGTCGGCGCGGGTGATCGTGGTGTGGACGACACCGAGCCGGGTGTGTTCCATGTGTCCTCCTCCTGGGTCAGTGGCCGGTGGCGGCGAGCCGGGCGGTGAGTCGGGGGTGGACGCGCAGGGCGTTGCCGGAGTAGACGGCGGCCCGTTCCTCGTGGGTGAGGTTCGCGGTGGCCTCGACGTACCGCCTCGTGTCGTCGAAGTGGTGGCCGGTGTGCGGGTCGATGTCACGGACGGCGCCGATCATCTCGCTGGCGAACAGCACGGATCGGCTGGGGACGACCTGCGTGAGCAGGTCGATGCCGGGCTGGTGGTACACGCAGGTGTCGAAGAAGACGTTGTCCAGCAGCGTCTCGGGGTCCGGCCGGCCCAGCGCCATCGCCAGACCGCGGAACCGGCCCCAGTGGTAGGGCACCGCGCCGCCGCCGTGGGGGATCACGAACCGCAACGACGGGAAGTCGGCGAACAGGTCGCCCTGGACCAGCTGCATGAACGCCGTGGTGTCCGCGTTCAGGTAGTGGGCACCCGTCGTGTGGAAGGCCGGGTTGCACGAGGTGCTGACGTGGATCATCGCGGGGATGTCGTACTCGGCCATCGCCTCGTAGAGCGGGTACCAGCTGCGGTCCGTCAGAGGCGGCGCGGTCCACTTGCCGCCCGACGGATCGGGATTGAGGTTGACCGTCACCGCGCCGAGTTCCTCGACCGCACGGCGCAGCTCGGGCAGGCAGGTGGCCGGGTCGGCGCCCGGCGACTGCGGCAGCATGGCGCCCATCGCGAAGCGGTCGGGGTAGAGCCCGCTGACGCGGTGGACCAGATCGTTGCAGATCCGCGCCCATGTCGCGGACGCCCGGAAGTCACCGATGTGATGGGCCATGAAGCTGGCCCGCGGGGAGAAGACCGTCAGGTCGATGCCCCGCTCGTCCATGAGGCGCAGCTGGTTGCTCTCGATGGCCTCGCGGAGGTCGTCGTCGGTGATGACGAGGTCGTCGGGGTCGGGCGCGTCCGAGGGGGAGCCGATCGCCGCGACCTGCCGGTCACGCCACTGGGCCAGCTGCGGCGGCGCCGTGGTGAAGTGACCGTGGCAGTCGATGATCACGGGTTGTCTCCTTGGGGTCGACGGGGTCGGTCCTGGGAGCCGGCGGGCCAGCCCGTGTACTGCTCGGCGAGATAGGTGCGGCCGGCGAGCGTGCCCACCACGTTGTCGAGTTCCCCGAGTTGGCGCCGCAGGTCGAACGGGGTGCCGCCGGGCGGGGTGTGCAGCAGCTGGGTCATCCAGTGGGAGAAGTTCTGAGCCCGCCAGATTCGTCGCAGCGCGCGCGGCTGGTAGTCCTCCAACGCGGTCTCGCCCGCGGTGCCGAGCGCCCGCAGGAGGGCGTCGGCCAGGACCTTCACGTCGTGCAGTGCGAGATTGAGTCCGCGGGCACCGGTCGGCGGAACGGTGTGCGCGGCGTCTCCGGCGAGCACCATCGAGCCCCAGCGCATCGGCTCCTGCACGAACGAGCGGAAACGCAGCACCGTCTTCACCAGGATCGGGCCCTCCGTGAGACGGAAGCCGTCCTCGCCGCCCACCCGGGCCTGGAGCGTCTCCCAGACGCGGTCGTCCGGCCAGGCGTCGACGGACTCGTCGGGGGAGGACTGGAAGTACATCCGCTGTACCGTCTCGGTCCGCCGGCTGATCAGCGCGAAGCCGTGCTCGGAATGGGCGTAGACCAGCTCGGGTGCGCTCGGCGGCGCCTCGGCCATGATGCCGAACCACGCGAAGGGGTACTCCTTGCCGTACCGCACGCGCCGGTCCTCGGGGACCAGGTCGCGGCACATGCCGCGGGACCCGTCCGCACCGACCACGTACCGCGCGCGCACCTCGTGCCGTGACCCGTCGGCCGCGGTGTACCGGACCCGCGGAGCGCTGGTGGTGATGTCGAGAACTTCGGTGTCCTCGACCCCGAAGTGGACCGTGCCGCCGTCGCGTTCCCGCGCGTCGGCCAGATCGATGAACACGTCGGTCTGCGGGTAGAGCCACACCGACTCGCCGACCAGTGCCTTGAAATGGATCCGGTGCGCCCGCCCGCCGAACCGCAGCTCGGTGCCTTCGTGTTCGTGGCCCTCGCGCAGGATCCGGTCGCTGACGCCGGTCTCGACCAGGTCCCGGGCCGCGTCGGCCTCCAGGATGCCGGCCCGGTGCGTCGTCTCGATCTCACGCCGGGTGCGGGTGTCGACCACGATCGTGTCGACTCCGGCCCGTGACAGCCGGTGAGCGAGCATCAGGCCGGCCGGACCGGCGCCGATGACCGCGACGGGAACCGAGGCAACGGTGTCGACGACGGCGTCGGCCATGGCATCTCCTGAGCAACGGTGAACGTTCCGAACACGTCGAACGTTGACACCCGGGGCCGTGGCCGGTCTCCGGCGTTTCCGTCAGGCGGAAGCCCGCTCGGTTCTCAGGGAGTGGGGCGGGTACGCCGGCCGAGCTCGTCGGAGATCCCGTACGCGGCTCTCAGGAGCGGCTCGCGCAGTCCGCGCGCGCGGCTCGCACCACGTGCCGTGATCACGATCCCCAGTGCGGCACCGACAGGACCGCTCCGGCCGATCCGCACGGGCGCCGACACCGCGACGGTGCTCTCCGAGAGCTGCCGATCGCTGACGAAGACCTGTTCCCGACGGATACGGTCCAACTGCGTGCGCAGAGTCCTGGGGTCGGTGACGGTGTGCGGGGTCCAGGCCCGCAGCGGCGATCCGAGGACCTCCTCCTGGATGTCCGGCGGCGCGTGGGCCAGCAGCACCCGCCCCATTCCGGTGGAGCCGATCGGGAAACGGGCTCCCACCATCGTCACCAGCTCCACCGACCGGTGCCCGGCGATCCGCTCGACGAACACCAGCTCCGTGCCCTCGCGCACCGCGAGTTGGATGTTCTCGTGGGTCGCCTCGTAGAGGTCCTGCATGAAAGGCAGCGCCACGTCACGCAGGATCTGGGTGCGCGGGCATCCCGAGGCGATTTCCCAGAGCCTCAGCCCGACGTGCCACGACCCGTCCTCCCCCCGCTCCAGCGCTCCCCACGCCGCCAGCTCGGCGACCACCCTGTGCGTGGTGCTCAGGGCCAGGCCGGTGCGCTGGGCGATCTCCGACAGCGTCTGCGACGGGTGCTCGCGGTCGAAGGCCGCGAGGACGTCGAGGACTTTTCCAGCCGCTGTGCTCCGGGTTGTGCTCACGCGGTCAGTTTCGCAGACCCGCGTCGAGCGGCTCCGACGAGCGCCGTACCATCTGCCGGACACCGAGGAGGCGACGTGATGAGAGTGATCTCCGGACTGTCTTCGATGGCGACACGGCCCCTGCTGGCCGAGTTGTCCGAGCAGATCCGGCTCGTGCACGGGTTGCCCGTGCTTTTCGAGGCCGCCGGCGGGGTCGACATCGCACGGCGGGTGCGCGAGGGCGCCGAGGCCGACCTGCTCGTGCTCGCTGACGGAGCGTTGACCGCGTTGGAGGAGGAGGGTTACCTCCTGGCAGGCACGGCGCGGCCGCTGTGGATCTCCCAGGTCGTGGCCGCCGTGCCGGCGGGATCACCGGTTCCGGTGCTCGACTCGGACTCCGACCTGCGGGCCGTTCTGCGGTCCGCGAAGAGGATTGCCCACTCCACCGGTCCGAGCGGGACGGACCTGCTCGATCTGATCAGCCGGCTGGGCCTTGCCGACGCGCTCGCCGGCCGGCTCGTCCAGGCACCGCCGGGCGTGCCGGTCGGCAGCCTGCTGTCCTCCGGCCAGGCCGACTTGGCATTCCAGCAGCACAGCGAGCTCATGGACCTGCCGGGCGTCGTCATTGCCGGACCGCTGCCGGGGGACACCGCCATCAGCTCGGCATTCGGCGGAGGCGTACTGGCCTCAGCCTCCCAGCCGGGCCTCGCTCTCGAGGTCCTCGACTTCTTCGGCTCCGCCACGGGGACCAGGGCCGCCCGTGCCAGGGGCATGCGGGCTTCGGGGGGCAGGGACGGCGCATGACGTGCGGCATGCCGGACGGGCCACCGCAGGCGGGCCGGGGCCCGCCAAGTCCTGCCCCCCGGTGGGCCGGACGCTCGTGGTCGGTGGCGTTCACGGTTCTCCATGAGTTCGTGAGCGTGCTCGAAGGGAGAAGTGGGTGGGGCCGAGGACGGATCGCGGCGGTGCGCTGAGGAGTCGGCCGCAGGCCCCGGCGACTGTACGAGCCTGGAGGCGGGCGACCACGACATCACGTGCCCCGTCCGAAGACTTTAGAGATCTTTGAGCAGGTGAAGAGCGTGGTCACCTGTCACCGGGCAAGGCGGACCGCGTGATACGTATGGTGATCGTCGTACTGATTCTCTGTGCCGCGGGCACGACGGCCGTGGCCGCGGCAGGGGGTTCGGCCCTGTGGTGGTTCGCCGCTGTTCCGCTCACCCTCCTGGGCCTGCTGGGGGCGTGGGATCTGCTGCAGCACCGGCACTCGGTGCTGCGCAACTACCCCGTCCTCGGGCATGCTCGTTTCCTCCTGGAACGGATACGTCCAGAGCTCCAGCAGTACTTCATCGAGCGGAACTACGACGGCCGCCCCTTCGACCGGGACGTGCGCGACATCGTCTACGAGCGCGCCAAGGGCACTGACGCGGAGGAGCCCTACGGCACTGAACGGGACGTGTACGAGGCCGGCCACGAGTTCCTCGTGCCCTCCATGGCACCCTGCGCGGTTCCTGAGACGCCTCCTCGCGTACCGATCGGAGGCCCCGGCTGTGCCCGCCCGTACGACATGGCGCTGCTCAACGTCTCGGCGATGAGCTTCGGCTCCCTGTCGGCCAACGCGGTCCTCGCGCTCAACGGGGGCGCGGCGGCCGGCGGTTTCGCCCAGGACACGGGTGAGGGCGGTCTCTCCGAGTACCACCTGCGCCCGGGCGGCGACCTCGTCTGGGAGATAGGGACCGGGTACTTCGGCTGCCGGACCGACGAAGGCGACTTCGATCCGTCCCGGTTCGCCGACAAGGCCGCCCACGACCACGTCAAATGCGTGTCCCTGAAGCTCTCGCAAGGAGCGAAGCCCGGCATCGGCGGTGTCCTGCCAGGGGCCAAGGTCAACGCCGAGATCGCCCGGGTCCGGGGAGTGCCCGAGGGTCGCACGGTCGTCTCCCCGCCGTACCACCGGGTCTTCTCGACCCCCAGGGAACTCGTCCGCTTCGTCGCCCGCATGCGGGACCTGTCCGGAGGCAAGCCCGCGGGCTTCAAGCTCTGCGTCGGTTCACGCCGGCAGTTCCTCGCCGTGTGCAAGGCCATGCTGGAGGAGGGCATCACCCCCGACTTCATCGTGGTGGACGGAGCCGAGGGCGGAACGGGCGCGGCGCCGCTCGAGTTCGCCGATCACGTCGGCACCCCGCTCACCGAGGGCCTGCTCACCGTGCACAACGCCCTCGTCGGAACGGGCCTGCGCGACCGCGTCAGGATCGGGGCGAGCGGAAAGATCGCCACCGGCACCGACCTGGTCAAGCGCATGGTGCAGGGCGCCGACTACGGCAACGCCGCACGGGCGATGATGTTCGCCGTCGGCTGCATCCAGGCCCAGCGCTGTCACACGAACACCTGCCCCACCGGCGTCACCACCCAGGACCCCCGCCGGGCCCGCGCGATCGATGTCCCCGACAAGACACTGCGCGTCCAGCGCTTCCAGGAAGCGACCGTGGCCAGCGCCTTGCAGATCATGGCCTCCATGGGCGTCACCGACCCCGCGCAACTGCGCCCGCACATGCTCCGCCGACGGATCGACCCTGTCACCGAACGCTCTTACGAAGAACTCTACGAGTGGCTCCGGCCGGGCCAGCTGCTCGCCGAGCCGCCCGCCTCCTGGGCGACCGACTGGAAGTCCGCCGATCCCGACCGCTTCACCGTCTGATCACCGGAGGCCGGCACCGCTGTGCGGCCCTCGGCCGCGCGGCAGGCGGCGAACGCCTGGCGGCCTGCGCCGTAGGCGCGACGGGTGGAGGCGGCCGTGACGGGGTCCCTGGCAGCCGCACCTCGCGGAATCCTCACAAACGGTCCCTTGCGCGAGCGGGACCGAAGGCGGGGCTCCGGAGCCCCGCCGACCCCGAATCCGCTCGTGGAACCGGTTCTCACCCACAAGCGGGACGGACCCCCTTCCGGGACTCGTCTCGTGCGGGGGACTCGGGCCGGTGCCTGTCGGAAGCGGTGCATCTTTTGACATAGGTATCTCTGTATAGCTAAATTCGGGCCATGCCTCCGCACAGCGCGTCCTCCCGGGACATCGACCGCCTGGCCCTCGGCCTCGTGGCGTGCCTGCCCGCGCTGACCCGGGCCATCGAACGGCACGTCGACCAGCACTATCCGCACCCCAAGCCCTCCGACGCGCAGCTCACGCTGCTGCGGTACGTCGAGACCCACGGCGGCACCACGGTCCGTGAGGCCGCCGAAGCGGTACGGATGAAGCCGAACAACGTCAGCGCGCTGGTCACCCAGCTCACCGAGCAGGGGCTCCTCGAACGCCGCCAGGACGGTGCCGACAAGCGGATCGCCCACCTGTACCTCACCCCGGCCGCGCAACGGCGCGTCGGCGAGGTCACGCAGCTCATGGCAGACCGCGCCGCGCAGGTCCTGCGGGCGATGACCGACGGCGAACTCGACGCCCTCGGCTCCGCCCTGGGCTCGCTCCAGTCGCTCGGCGAGCACCTGCGCACCGCGCGCTGAACCTTTTCGGCGCCCCGGCCCGCCCATCGGACCGCAGCGTGCCCGATGGGCAAGCCGGGGCCCTTCCGTGCCGTTTCCCTTCTGCCCGTCGCAGCCGGTCGTCCCCAGGGCGCCGTGCGCCGACTCGGCGTTTCATCACGACGAAAGAACACACCCATGGCCTCCGCCGGCACCCTTGCCGAACCGTCGCACTCCCCGCCCGCCGATACGGCGCGCAGCCGTCGCTCCAACCCCTGGCTCACCCTGCTCGCCGTGGCCTTCGGCCTGTTCATGGTCGGTCTCGACGGCTCCGTGGTCTCGATCGCCAACCCCGAGATCGGCCGCGACCTGGGCGCCTCCACCTCGGACCTGCAGTGGGTCACCAACTCCTATCTCCTCGCCCTCGCCGCCGCCCTCATCCTCGGCGGCAAGCTCGGCGACCGCTTCGGCCGCCGCACCTTCTACCTGGTGGGCGTCGCCGGCTTCACCCTCGCCTCCGTCGCCATCGGCCTGGCCGGCTCCATCGAGGGCGTCATCGCCTTCCGCGCCCTCCAGGGCTTCTTCGGCGCCCTGCTGATGCCCAACACCCTCGGTCTGCTGCGCGCCGTCTTCCCGCCGAAGAAGTTCGGCATGGCCGTCGGAATCTGGGCCATGGTCTCCTCGGTCTCCACCGCCCTGGGACCCATCGTCGGCGGCTTCCTCGTCCAGAACGTCAGCTGGGAGTCCGTCTTCTACATCAACGCGCCCGTCGGCGTCGTCGCCCTCGCCTTCAGCGCGGCCGTCCTGCCGCAGAGCCGCAACGAACACGCGGCCCGGGAGAAGTTCGACGTCCTCGGCGTCGTCCTGCTCGCCGTCGGGCTGCTCGCCCTCGTCTTCGGCGTGGTCAAGGGCGAGACCTGGGGCTGGACCTCCGCCGGCACCCTCGGCACCATCGGGACCGGCCTGCTGGTCCTCGTGTTCTTCGGCCGGTGGCAGACCCGGGTCGCCTCCCCGCTGCTGCCGATGCGCCTGTTCCGCAACCCGGCCCTGACCATCGGCACGATCATCACCGCGCTGAACTTCTTCGTCCTGCTCGGCGTGATCTTCTTCGTCATGATCTACCTGCAGAACGTCCGCGGCTTCACCCCCGTCGAGGCCGGCGTGCGCACCCTGCCCCTCAGCCTCGCCTCCGTCGTCGCCTCCCCGCTCGGCGCCGCGCTCACCGACAGGTTCGGGCCACGCCTGACCATGCCCCTGGGCATGCTGCTCCAGGCCGCCGCGTGCTTCGCCCTGCTCACCTGGGAGGCGGACAGCGCCTACGGCCTCATGTGGCCGCCGTTCATCGCCCTCGGCCTCGGCGTCGGCATGGTGATGGCCTCCTCCTCCGACGCCATCGTCGGCAACGCCCCCGTCAAGGACGCCGGCGTCGCCGGCGGCCTGCAGGCCACGGCCCTCCAGATCGGAGGCGCGCTGGGCACCTCCGTCCTCGTCTCCCTCATTGCCGGCCGCGTCAACACCACCCTCACCGGCGAACTCACCGCGGCGGGCGTCCCCGCCCCCGCGGCCACCGCGCTGCTGGAAGCCAGGGACGCGGTGTCCATGGGCATCGCGCCCCTCGCCACCGGCACACCCGCACAGCTCAGGTCGGCGATCCTCGAAGGCAGCCACCACGCCTTCATGAACGGGGTCCACACCGCCGCCCTGACCGCGGGAGTCCTCTGCGTGGCCGGCGCCGCCCTGGCCGTCACCGGCGTCCGGCGGACCCCCGGCCACGCCCAGCACTAGGGCGCGTGTCGAAAGTCCCGTCTGCCCGGCGGCGCCCGGCACGCACTCCCCCGTAGCCCTTCGGGCACGGGGGCGCCCCCAGCGGCGTTGTCGGGCTCACCCCGATACATCCAGTATCGGGGCGGCCCTCCGCCGTGCGATCGCACGCACCAGACACCGCCGGGCCCGCCCTCCGGGCGGACGACGCCACTTTCGACACGCGCCCTAGGGAGCCTGTCCGGCGGGTCGCATGTCTGCCGGATCGATCGTTCGTTGTTGTCGGTACGGGGCCGGCGCCCGTCGAGTTCGCCCTCGGTCTGCCCGTCGGCGGCGGCTCGAAGGCGCGGGTCATGAGGCCGGTGTGCCGGTCCGGACGCCGTAGGGGGGCGGGACGTGGTCGGCCACCGGTCGGCCCGGACGCGATATTCGGTGGCGGACGGATCCGACGCGCACCACACTGGGGTCGTGGACCCCAGCGAGCACGACGACGAAGCAGCGGTGACCCGGTGGACCCCTTCCACCGTCTACCCCGACATGTGGGCCGATCCGGACGACGATCCGCGCGAGACGGAGGTCGAGACGGTCGACGAGCGCGGTTCCCTGCTGGAGAGCCTGCGCTACTTCCGCCTGACCGTCGAGATGAAGTGCGCGGGCCTGGACGCCGAGCAGATGGCCAGGCGCTCCGTACCGCCGTCCACGATGTCGCTGCTCGGGCTGGTGCGGCACATGGCCGAGGACGAACGGCACTTCCGCCGGATGGCCGGCGAGGACTCGCCCAGGATCTACCGCACTCCCGAAGACCGTGACGGCGACTGGAACGGAGCGGTCGCCGACCCGGCGGTCGTGGAGGACGCCTGGCGGCAGTGGCGGGCCGAGAGCGAGGTGACCGACCGTTTCATCGCGGGCTTCGCCGACCTCGGCACACGGACCGGGGAGGCGCCGCTGCGCGAGATCCTGGTGGCGCAGATCGCCGAGTACGCGCGGCACTGCGGCCACGCCGACCTCCTTCGCGAGCGGATCGACGGCCGGGTGGGCCAGTGAGCGCACCCGCCGTACGGGTCCGGGAGGCGGGAGAGGCCGGCCGGCCCCGGCGGACGTCACGGGGGCCGGCCCCATGACGGCGAGCCGGTAGGAGCCGGGGCCGCTCTCCGCGACCGTGCCGTACGAGGGGAGTCGACCGCCCGGCCCTCGCCCGCCGTGTCCGACCGGCCTTCTACGATCGGGTGCGTACGGGATCCCGGGCCGCCGGAACGGACCACCGCGCGCCGCGAACGGTCGTCACGACCGGCGATGCCCGTTCCGCCTCGGATCCCCCCCATCACAGGAGGAGATGCTCGTGGACCCGACTCAGCGGCCCGCCGTCCCCACGGGGCACGTCCGTCCGCCGTCCCCGGCTCCGCGGCCGGAGACACCGGCCCCCTCGGCGGACGACGTACCGGAGTTCCGTCGAGAGCGTGCGGAAGAGCCGGCCGGGCGTCCTGAACCGCCCGACGAATACCTGCTGCGGGATCCCCTTGACACCGACCGGATGCGCGGACGAACCAGCATGTTCGAGCTTCCTCGCATCTACTACTTCTGCAAGGCCCGCATCGAGGAGGAATTCCACAGGACTTCCGTCCCGCTCGGGAGCCGGCTCCTCGGCCGGCTCGAGGAAGCCGTGCACACCTTGCGGGTCGGCTTCCCCGTGCGGCCCGGCGGTATCTCCTACCACGAGGCCGACCGCCGGGTGTGCGCCATCGCCGACCGCTACAGGGACCACCCCGACTACCCCTCCCTGTGGCGACCGTACGATCCCCCGGAGCCCCCGGAAGCCGCACGGTGAGACCCGTGCGCCGGGGACGGGACCCGGCCACCGCGGAGCGGGGCCGGGAAACCCGCTCCGCGGTGGGCGTCACAGGGCGCGGAGCTTGGTGGTGAAGACCTGGCCGGCGACCTTGTCACCGAGGACGAGGCCGTCGGCGGCGTCCCACGGGTAGTGGACGCCGAGCCAGACGCGGCTGTCCGCGTCCTCCTTGGCGGCGGCGCTGAAACTGGTGAAGTGGCGCTGCCTGACGGGGGCCAGCGGCTCGTCGGTGGTGAGGTCGAAGGAGATGTTGTCGCTGCCGAAGAAGCGCTTCATCACGCCCGCCCACGCCCCGGCGAAGGAGGCGTGGCCGGAGACGTAGGCGGGGAAGCACGGGTTGACGTTGACGCCGTCCCTGTTCTTCAGGAGCGGCTTCCACTGGGCGTCGAGGCCGCCCTCGCGGATCGCGGAGACGGGCCGCCACAGGTCGAGGGGGGTGGAGAACTTCGCGTCGCGGACGGCTATGCCGGTGTCGGCCAGGGCGATCGAGACGAGCGCGAAGAGGCGGGCGTTGGCGTACGTGCTGAGCCCCCGGGCCTGGGAGACCTCCCGGGTGGCCTGGAGCATGTGACCCGGGGGCTTGTACGTGCCGTCGTTGTCGTTGGCCCAGAACCAGGCGGCGTTCAGCTGGTCCGGGGTGCGGTTGATCACCGGCGTGGCGGCCGTGGGGGCGGCCGCGCCGGCCCGCCGGACGGCGTCGACCTGGGCCTTGTACTCGGGGCTGGCCACGAGGTTCTCGTACGTGACGTACTGCGTGAGCCTGGTGGGCCGGAACTGCGAGCCGGAGCTCAGCGAGAAGGGCCTGACCTTGCCCCAGGCCGGGTTGACCGCGTCGCCGTCCACCTGGCACTTGGAGTCGACCATGTCGGGGTAGCTGGTCGGCCGCCAGGCCCCCGGCTGCCCGGTCCCCGTGTACGACTCGTTGGTGTCCGAGCCGTCCCCGGCACGGGCGTTCATCATCTGGCTGACCATCCCGCCGACGACGGTGGCGTCCAGCAGGTCGAATCCGGTGGGGTCGGTGCCGAACCGCTCGCGGAAGCGCTGGTCGAGGTAGGCCGTGAAGTCGGGCGCGCTCTTGTTGGGCCGGTTCGCGCCGTAGAGGTTGAGCAGGATGTTGTACGCGGTGCGCCCGACGACCCGCTCCTCCTCGTCGGGTCCCTCCACCCAGCCCGCGTAGTTCTCCGCGTGGATGTACGCCTCGGACGTCATCCGGCCCTTCCACTTCAGCTGGTACGAGCTCTCCGCGTCGTAGATCGCGGCGTTCATCATGGCGGCCGCGCGCGTCAACGGGACCGGTCCGCCGACCGACTTGCGGAAGATGTCCTGCAGCACGTCGTTCCAGTAGTGCACCGGGTCGGCGATCGGCCGCGCCGGCAGCGCGTGGGCGGGCTGGGGCGCGACCGTCAGGATGCTTCCGGTCGCCGCGAGGACGGTCGCCGCCGCCAGAGCGCGGCGCCACATCCGGGTGCGGCTCCTGGTGGTGCGGGTGCTTCCGGGCATGACTCGATTCCCCCCTGATCACACAGGTGTCGACGGCCGCCGGGCCGGCGGCGGCGTGATCATGGCGCGAACGCGGCTTCCCCGGCCGGTGAAAATCGGGAGTCCGTGCGGAATGGCCGGTCCCGGGCGCATGCTCGGCGTGAAGTCTCCATGGACGGATCGGACATGCCGGTTCTCGGGCCGTGCCGGGCGAGGGCCCGCCTCCGCGCGGTGACCCATCCCCGCGAGGACCCGCCTCCCCTGCCACGTTTCCCGCGACCGGGTTCCCGTCGGCCGCGGGGCACGGGAGCACCGGCTTCCGGTCAGGCGCCGGCGGCGGCCGGGACGGGGTCCGGGCCGGGCCCGAGGGCGATGATCCGGGCGAGCAGGTCGAGGCCGGGACGGTCCACGGGCCGGGCGTCGGCGCTGAGGACGGCGACCGCGGCCCGGTGTTCGGGAGCCACGGCCAGCAGGCCGCGGTAACCGCCGGTGCCGCCGGTGTGGAACAGGATCCGGTGCCGGTCGCGGGGGAGGGCGGCCGAGATCCAGCCGGGGTGGACGGCGGTTCCGGCGTTGACGCGGTGGGCGGTGGCGTGGGTGAGGGCGACGGCCTCGGCGAACTCCCCGGGCGCGGGGTCGAACTGGGTCCGGGCCAGCGCGAGCAGGTCGGGCACGGTGGAGCGCAGACCGCCGGCGCCGGCGAGGGCGGCCAGGTGCCAGGGCGGCCGGGGACGGCCGGTGCGGGAGTGGCCGGCGGCCAGCCGTGCGGCGCGTCCGGGATCGAGGACCACGCGGGTGTCGGTCATGCCGAGGGGACGGCAGACCTCGGTGCGGACGAGCGTGTCGTAGTCGGTGCCGGTGCGGCGCGCCAGGACGTACCCGAGCAGGCCGGCGCCGAGGTTGGAGTAGCGGAAGCGGGTGCCGGGCACCGACCGCAGGCGGGTCCGCCGCAATCCGTCCATCAGGAGCTCGCCCGTGCAGCCGGTGTAGGGGTCCGGCCGGAACGCGCCTCGCGGCAGGACGCCTTTGGGCAGCCGGGGGAGGCCGGAGGTGTGGCAGGCCAGATGGACCAGCCTGATGACCTCGCCGCCGCGTTCGGGGGCCGTGATGTCGCGGGGCAGCAGGTCGCGGAGCGGCTGGTCCAGCCCCACGACACCCCGCACGGCGAGCCGGGCCAGGACCAGGGCGGTGAACGTCTTGGTGACGGAACCGATCTCGAAGAGCGTGCCGGGAGCCGCGCCGTGCAGCCCGGACCACCCGCCCCGGACGGCACCCACCACCACGGCACCACGCCGTCGGGCGCCGATCCGCTCCGCCGTTCGCCGTACCGCGTCGTCGAGGGGTGAGGCCATGATCATCACGCCTCCGTCCGGCCGAACAGGCGCCGGCCGCCGTACTTCTTGTGCACGGCCTGCTTCGAGACCCCCAGCGCCTGGGCGATCTGCGCCCACGTCGTCCCCGCCGCCCGCGCCCGGTGCACCAGGATCTCCTCCTGCCCTTCCAGGCGGCGGCGCAGCTCGGCCGCCTCGCGCAACGCGTCGACGGGATCGGCGTTCTCGGTGATCGACGAGATATCAATTCCGGTCATGCGTCAACCATGGTTGACTTCATCCCCGATCGTCAACCCCAGTTGACTTCCTCGGAGCCCGCTTCCGTGGCGGACCCGTTCCGGACGGCGCGTACGGCGCCGCGGCGCGGGACCCTGCGCTCACCCGCGCCGACCCGCCGGCCGGCGCGGACGGGTCGGCGCACACCGTGTTCCGCGCGTCCACGGGGGCGCGGCGGCCCGGTTCAGCCGCCGAGGAGGCGGCCGAACACCGTGCTCGCCGCCTGGCGCGTCAGCTCGGTGAGGAGGACGTTCTCCCCGCCGGAGGCCGGGGCGGCGGGCGCGGCGTGCAGTTCCTTGCCCGGCTCGGCCGGCCGGGCCCGCCACACCGGGGCGCCCCCGGGCTCCGCGAACACGCCGCCGAACCTCAGGTCGCCGCAGAACCAGAGCAGACCGAGCCCGTCGGTCCGGTCCAGCCAGACCGGCACCGGGACCTCCGACCACAGTTCGCGGGCGACGGTCCCGTCCGGACCCAGCATCAGGATCCGGCGCAGGTGCGGCTTGTCGGGCAGCTCCTCCATGCGGCAGGGCCACGCCTGCCAGGGCCCGCGGTTCACCCAGCGCGTCACCGACGAGATCACGTACAGCTCCCTCGCGCACCCCGCCACCAGCCCCACCGGGAGCGCGAGCAGGAGGGGCAGCGCGGCCGGAATCCAGTCGGGCCGTCCCTCCGACGCCGCCCAGGCGCCCGCGCCGCCGCACATCACGGCCAGGACGAGGAGGGTGGTCCTGAACCGCCGCCGCCCCCGCCGCTTCCGGTCGGCGAGGTGATCGGACGTCGTCCCGACGTCGATCGCCGCCGACGGCGACACCGCGTATCCGAACCTCTGTGCCTGCACCCGGCCCTCCCGTGGACGTCTCCGGCGGCGCCGTTCCCCTCGTGCGCGCGGACGGCTCCGGCGCCGCACCGGGTGCGACGCGGCCGACGCGTACCGCCGCCACGGCCATCCTGGCCGCCCCGGGTCCCGCGGCGAAGGCCGTGGCCCGTCCCGGACATGTCCCGGACGCGCGGCTCCTTCGCGGGCGGAGGGGAGGGAGGGGGCGGAAGGGCGGGGGCGCCGCTTCCGGAGGGCCGGTCGCTCCGGCGAACAAGCGGCCGCTCCGGCGAAGAACCGGTCGCGTCGGCGAACAACCGGCCGCTCCGGCGAAGAGCCGGCCGCTTCGGTGAACAACCGACTGCTCCGATGAAATGTCGCAAAAGTACCTTTCGCATATGCTCGGCGGAGCTCGGTGAACCCGTACGCGGTTCGTCCCGTCCCCCCAGGAGATGCCGTCGTGTCCTACCCTCCCCAGCAGCAGACGCCCCCGGGTTCCACCGCCGCGATGAACCCCCGGCCCGACCACGGCGAGGAGAGCTACCGGGGCTCGGGACGGCTCACCGGCAAGGCGGCGGTGATCACCGGTGGAGACAGCGGCATCGGCCGCGCCGTGGCCATCGCCTACGCCCGCGAGGGAGCCGACGTCCTGGTCTCCTACCTCGACGAGCACGACGACGCCGCCGAGACGCGGCGCCGGGTGGAGGAGGCGGGCCGCCGGTGCGTGCTGGTCCCCGGCGACCTGACCGACCCGGCGCACTGCCGGTCGGTCGTGGCCAAGGCGGTGGAGGAGTTCGGCCGGGTGGACGTCCTGGTCAGCAACGCCGCGTTCCAGATGACCCGGGACGCGGTCGAGGACGTCCCCGACGAGGAGTGGGACCACACCCTCGCCACCAACCTCAGCGCCTTCTTCCACCTGACCAAGGCCGCCGTGCCCCACATGGGCGAAGGGGCGTCGATCATCGCGACCACCTCGGTGAACTCCGACACGCCCCCGCCGCAGCTCCTCGCGTACAACGTCACCAAGGCGGGCATCGCGAACATGGTCGGCTCCCTCGCGCAGCTCCTCGGCCCGAAGGGCATCCGGGTCAACAGCGTGGCCCCGGGCCCGATCTGGACGCCGCTCATCCCCTCCACCATGCCCTCCGACCAGGTGGAGGGCTTCGGCTCCCAGGTGCCGCTCGGCCGCCCCGGCCAGCCCGCCGAACTCGCCGGCGTCTACGTCCTGCTCGCCTCCGACGAGGGGAGCTACATCTCCGGGGCCCGGGTCGCGGTCACCGGCGGACAGCCGATCCTGTGAGCCCGGACGCCGTCGGCCCGTACCCGCTCCGTCTGACCGTCACGGTGAAGCCGCTGGTGTTCGGCGGGCACGCCCTCGCCCGCCGCCTCGGCAAGACCGGCATCCCGGACTGGAGCGTCGCCGAGGCCTGGGAGTGCAGCGACGTCGACGGCCACGTCGGCGTCGTGACCGAGGGACCGCTCGCCGGCCGGAGCCTGCGCCAGGTGGTCGCCGACCATCCGGAGATGCTGATGGGCCCCGGATGGACCGGCGACCGCTTCCCGATCCTGACCAAGTTCATCGACGCCACCGGCACCCTGCCGGTCCACCTGCACGCCGACGACGAGACCGCGCGGCGCCTGGAGGGACAGCCCAACGGCAAGACCGAGGCGTGGCACGTCCTCGACGCCGTCCCCGGGGCGACCGTCCTGTGCGGCGTCCGGGAGGGGGTCGGAAGCGACCGGCTGCGCGCCGCGCTGGAGACGCAGGACTTCGACGCCGTCCTGCGGCGCCTGCCGGTGCGCGCGGGGGAGACCCTCTACGTGCCCGGCGGCACCCCGCACACCTTCGGCCCGGGCACGCTCGTCTACGAGATCGAGCAGACCTCCGACATCCAGCAGCACGCGATGCGCTGGCGGATGGAGGACGGATCGCCCGTGGACGACGCCGAGTTCGCCGCCAACCTCGACATGCTGATGGAGGAGGTGGACCCGGACAGCAGGCCGGAGTTCACCCCCGGACTGAGGATCGCGGCCGGGGACGGCGCGGAGCGGCTCTTCCTGTGCGCGGGCCCGTACTTCGCCCTCGAACGCTGGCGGACCGGTACGCAGGAGCCCCTGCGCCGCTCCTTCGCCACCGCGCAGGTCCTGTCCAACGCCGGAGCGCCCGTACGCGTGCGCACGGGCGACTGGGCCGGGGAACTGGGCCGGGCGGAGACGCTCCTGCTGCCCGCCGCCTGCGGCGAGGTCGAGATCGCCGGTCCGGCCGACGTCCTCTTCGGCTACCTGCCCGACCTCGAACGGGACGTGTACGCCCCCCTGCGCGCCGCCGGATTCCCGCCCCACCTCGTCGCCACCCTCGGCGGGACCGCGTCCGGCGCCTGAGCCGGACGGGCCGGTGCCGCGGCGCCGCCGGGTGAGCGGGCGCGGGCGTCACCGGGCCGTGCCGCGCCCGGTCAGAAGAGGACCGGCTGGGCGTCGGGCACGGACGCCTCCTCGGGACCGGTCTCGTCGAGGGGGAACTCCATCTGTCCCACGGGCAGGTCCACGATCGCGAGGGAACCCCGGCAGGACACGAGGGCGCCGGGGTTCCTGGCGCGCATGCCGGGGGCGTCGTGGCGGGCGACACGGCCCTTGCCCAGGCGTCCGGCGACCGGGCCGGCCGCGATGGGCCGGCCACAGGTCCCACAGGGAATGCGTGGCAGCTTCATGCCACCAGTGTGACGGGTGCCTCTGACACCGGCCCCGGCGCGCGCGACGCCGCGCTCCGCGAGATCACCCCCAAGGACGCCGACGCCCACCGGCCCCGGCGCGCGCGACGCCGCGGGCGCCGGCGGCCCGGTTCGCGGCCCGGCCCGCGATTCGGTTCACGGCCGGCCCGCGAACGGTCGCCGCCACCGCCCGCCGCGGGGACGGTGGCGGCAACCGTGGAGGGGGAAGACTTCCAGGAACCGGCAGTGAACCGGCGTCCCGCCGCGTGACACCATGCCCCGGCCCGGGACGGCACCGCCCGCGCGGGCGGCGCCCAGGACCGTCACGGCCCCGGGACCCTGCATCCGAGGGGGGAAACCATGTCCACGACGCCTCACCGGCCGGACGGGAGGCCGGGGACCGGCCGGCACATGGTCGTGTGCGGGGACGACGCCCTCGCGCACCGGATCGCCGCCGAACTCGCCGACGTGTACCGGCAGTCCGTCACCCTGGTCGTACCGCCGCCCGGCTCCGGGGGAACCGCGCACCCGCCCGCGGGCCCCTCCCGCGCCTCGGCGCTCCTCGGCCGCGTGGGCGCGGCGGTCGGCCGTCCCGGAGCGCCGCCCGGGGACGCCCCCGGCCCGGACCCCTTTCCGGGCGTGCGGGAGACGACCGCTGCCGCACCCGGCGAGCAGGCCCTCTCGGAGGCCGGCGTGGGACGGGCCGAGGCCCTCGCCCTCCTCTACGAGGACGACGAGACCAACATGCGGGCCGCGTTCCTCGCGCGGCGCCTCAACCCGCGCATCCGCCTGGTCCTGAGGATGTACAACCGCAACCTCGGCCGGCGCATGGCCGAGCTGCTCGACCAGGTCACCGACCTCACGGTCCCCGAGAGCGTGCGCGGCAGGCACGACACCTCGACCGTCGTCCTGTCGGACGCGGACACCGCCGCCCCGGCGCTCGCCGCCACCGCCGTCGTCGGAACCCGCAAGATCGTGCAGACCGACGGGCTGCTGCTGCGCGCCGCCGAACGGCTGCCCGCCCGCCCCGGACGCCGGGCCGCCCCCGCCCTCGCGACCCTGGCCCTGCTGTCGTCCACGGCCAGCGACCCCGCCGGCGCCGAGGGCTCCGACCGCAGCGGCCCGCACGCGCCCCGGCTCCTCCCCGACGACGCCGCGGTACGGGCCGCCGCCGACCGGGGCGCCGTTGTCCTGGAGGCCGTCGGCCGCGAACCGGCCGCGCCCCCCGGGCGGACGAGCCGGGGGGCCTCCTTCAAGGAACTGCTCTCGCCCCGGCTGCGCCGGGCCCTCGTGGGCGCCGCCGCGGCCGTCACCGTCCTCGCCGTCGTCTCGTCGGCCGTCACGGACGGCCCCCCGGCGCACGCCGTCTACATCACCCTGCTCGACCTGTTCGCGATCGCCGAACCCGCCGTCGACGCGTCCGTCCCCCGCCAGCTCCTCCAGCTCCTCACGGGGCTCGTCGGCCTCGCCCTGCTGCCCCTCCTGGTCGCGGGCGCCCTGGAGGCGTTCGGCGCCTACCGCAGCGCCTCCGCCCTGCGCCGCCCGCCGCGCGGACTCGCCGGCCACGTCGTCCTGCTGGGACTCGGCAAGATCGGTACCCGCGTCCTGGCCCAGCTCCGCGAACTCGACGTCCCCGTGGTGTGCGTGGAGGACGACCCCGACGCCCGGGGCGTCGCGCTCGCCCACCGGCTGCGGGTCCCCGTCGTCCTCGGCGACGTCACCCAGGAAGGCGTGCTGGAAGCCGCCAAGGTCCACCGCGCGCACGCCCTCCTCGCCCTCACCAGCGCCGACACCACCAACCTGGAGGCCGCGCTGTACGCGCGCACGCTCGCGCCGGACCTGCTCGTCGCCCTCCGCCTGTACGACGACGACTTCGCCACCGCCGTCTACCGCACCCTGCGCGCCGCCCACCCCGGCGCGCTCACCCGCAGCCGCAGCGTCTCCACCCTCGCCGCGCCCGCCTTCGCCGCCGCCATGATGGGCCGCCGGATCCTCGGCGCCGTCCCCGTCGAACGCCGCGTGCTGCTCTTCGCCGCGCTCGACGTCGCCGGGCAGCCGCACCTGGAGGGGCGCACGGTCGAGGAGGCGTTCCGCCCCGGGGCCTGGCGTGTCCTGGCCCTCGACACCACCGCCCCCGGGGCCCGCCGCCCCGGCCCCGCCGATCACGGCCGGAACGATTCGCCGGGCCTGCTGTGGGACCTCCACTCCGACTACGTCCTGCACCCCGGGGACCGCGTCGTGGTCGCCGCGACCCGCGCCGGCCTCGCCGAACTCCTCGAGGCCCCCGGCCCGTCCACCGGCCCCTGAACCGCCGCCGCGCCGACCCGGCGGCCCGTCCCCCGCCCCGTCACGGCTCCTGGTCCGGCCAGCCCAGGAAACGGGCGCCGATGACGGCGGTCTGCAGGGTGTAGCGCTGCGCGGGGTCACCGGGGTCGGTGCCGGTGAGGCGGTGGACGCGGTCGAGCCGGTAGGTCACCGCCCGGACGCTCAGGGAGAGCCGCCGGGCCGTCTCGGCGGCGACGCAGCCGGTGTCGAAGTACGCGACGAGCGTGTCGATCAGCGGCCGGGCGCCGCCCCGCGCCCTCCGGAGCGGGCCCAGGACGCTCGTCACCAGATCGGCCATGGCCTGGCGGTCACGGGTGAGCACCGGGTAGACGAGGAGGTCGGCGGCGCGCAGGACCGGGTCGTCCATCTCCAGGCGGGCGGCCAGGTCGAGGGCGTTCAGGGCCTCCTCGTACGAGTGGACGACGCCGCCGGGACCGGAGTGGGGACGCCCGATGGCCACCTGGCCGCCGTCGGTCGCCGCGTACGCCTGCTTCGCGAAGAAGACCGGCACCTCCGGTTCGTCGGCCGGGGCGACGCAGACCAGCCGCCCCTCCTTCGTGGTGAGCAGGATGCGCCGCTGGCCGAACCGGGCCACCAGGGACGACTCGACGTGCCGGAGGACGGGGGAGCCGTCCTCGTACGGCTCCCCGCCCTGGGCCACGGCCACCGCGTGCGCGTGGGCGAGCAGCAGACCGAAGCGTTCCGCGCGCTCGGCGAGACGCCCGAGGTCGCTCCGTCCGTACAGCAGGTCGTCGACGAACTCGCGCCGGGCCGCCGCCTCCTGGCGGACCGCCAGGAGACCGGCCCGTTCGTGCCCCTCCGCGAAGGCGTCGACGGCCTGTTCGACGACGGCCAGGACGTGGTCCGCGGCGGCCCGGGGCAGCTCCGTCCGCAGCTTCCCGGCGGCCGACAGGTGCGCGCGGATCAGGGCGCGCAGCCCGAACCCGGCCTCGGCGGCCCGCTCCCCCCGGTCCCGCAGCGCCTCCAGTTCGTCACGGGTCAGCCGCCTGCCCGTCGCCGAGGCGTCCGCCAGCACCTCCGCGTACCCCGCCAGGTACGCCCCGGCCGTCTCCCGCTCCGTCATCGCTCTCCCCGCCCCCGCCGTCCGGTCCCCCGACGCGCCGGTCCGGTGCGGGACCGCCCGCCGCCCGGGGCGGCCATCGGCATCAAGGATGCGTAAAGATTGCCGGACGACGGCAATGTGAACAAGTCGGCGTCCGTGCCATGGTGACGCCACGGAGGGCACGGCCCCGCCGGCCGCCCGGCGCCGCACCCGCACCGGTACGTGCCGCCCGGCCCGCGCCCCACCACCGCTCTCCCCCCTTCCTCAGACACAGGGGTCTCCCATGGATGCCATCACCGTGGGCATCGGCGTGCTCGTCGCCGCTGTCCTGCTCGTCGCCCTCGTCCTCCTCCTCGTGATCAGCCGGCTGTTCCGCAAGGTGGAACAGGGCAAGGCGCTGATCGTCTCGAAGATGCGGAAGGTCGACGTCACCTTCACCGGACAGGTGGTCCTGCCCGTGCTGCACAAGGCCGAGGTCATGGACATCTCGGTGAAGACGATCGAGATCTCCCGGACCGGACGGGACGGCCTGATCTGCCGGGACAACATCCGCGCCGACATCCGGATCTCGTTCTTCGTACGGGTCAACAAGACGGTCGAGGACGTCATCAAGGTCGCCCAGGCCATCGGCACCGCCCGCGCCAGCGACAAGGAGACCCTGCAGGAGCTGTTCAACGCCAAGTTCTCCGAGGCGCTCAAGACCGTCGGCAAGCAGCTCGACTTCACCGACCTCTACACCAAGCGCGAGGAACTGCGCTTCCGGATCATCGAGATCATCGGCATCGACCTCAACGGCTACAGCCTGGAGGACGCGGCGATCGACTACCTGGAGCAGACCCCGCTCAGCCAGCTCGACCCCGGCAACATCCTCGACGCCCAGGGCATCCGCAAGATCACCGAGCTGACCGCCGTCGAGAACGTGCGCACCAACGAGTTCCGCCGGCACGAGGAGAAGGAGATCACCCGGCAGGACGTCGACGCCCGCGAGGCCATCCTGGAGCTGGAGCGCCGCCGGGCCGACGCCGAGATCAAGCAGAAGCGCGAGATCGACACCGCGCGGGCCCGCGAGGAGGCCGAGACGGCCCGGGTGGTGGAGGAGGAGCGGCTGCGGGCGCAGAGCGCCTTCCTCAGGACCGAGGAACAGCTCGGCGTCCAGCGCGAGAACCAGGCCCGCGAGGTCGCCGTCGCGCAGAAGAACCGCGAGCGGGTCATCGCCGTCGAGAACGAGCGGATCGAGAAGGACCGCCTCCTGGAGGTCATCGCCCGGGACCGGGAGACCGAACTGACCCGCATCTCCGCCGAGAAGGAGGTCGAGGCGGAGCGCCGGGACATCGCGGAGGTGATCCGCGAGCGGATCGCCGTGGACCGCACGGTCGCCGAACAGGAGGAGTCGATCAAGCGGCTGCGGACGGTCGAGGAGGCCGAGCGCACCCGGCAGGCCGTCGTCATCGCCGCGGAGGCGGAGGCCCAGGAACGCCTCGTCAAGGACATCAAGGCGGCGGAGGCCGCCGAACAGGCCGCCGTGCACCGGGCCGCCGAGGAACTGACCCTGGCCGAGGCCCGCAACAAGGCCGCCGACATGGACGCCCGCGCCAAGATCCGCCTCGCCGAGGGCGTCCAGGCCGAGGCGGCGGCCGAGGGGCTCGCGGCCGTCCGGGTCCGGAACGAGGAGGCCGACGTCATCGAGAAGGCCGGCCGCGCGGAGGCGGAGGCCACGGAGGCCCGGCTGCGCGCCGAGGCCGCGGGCGTCCGCGAGAAGGCGCTCGCCGAGGCCGAGGGCGCCCGGCAGAAGGCCCTCGCCGAGGCCACCGCGATCGGCGAGAAGCTGAAGGCCGAGGCCGCCGGCCTGACCGAGAAGGCGGCGGCGATGGCCGCGCTCGACGAGGCGTCCCGCGCGCACGAGGAGTACCGCCTGCGCCTGGAGGCCGAGAAGGAGATCCGCCTCGCCGGTCTCGACGTGCAGCGCCGGGTCGCGGAGGCCCAGGTCACCGTGCTCGCCACCGGTCTGGAGAACGCCGACATCGACATCGTCGGGGGCGAGTCCGTCTTCCTCGACCGGCTCGTGCAGTCCGTCTCGTTCGGCAGGTCCGTCGACGGCTTCGTCGACCACTCGCGGACCGCGCAGGCCCTTGCCGGGCCCTGGCTGGACGGCTCGCGGCCCTTCAGCGAGGACCTGACGAACGTGCTCGGCTCGCTCTCCGGCTCCGACGTGCGGGACCTCAGCGTCTCGGCGCTGCTCACGAAGCTCATGAGGTCCGGCGCGCTCGACGGGTACCTGCCCGCGCCGTCCGGGGCCGCCGCGCCGAACGGCGCGGCCGGGAACTGACCGCCACGGGGGTGCGGTCGGAACGGGTCCGGCGCCGGCGAACGGGGGAGTGGCCGGCACCGGACCCGCAGTCACCACAGTACAAGGGAGCACAGGGATGAGCACCGGAATCGACCGGGACGCGTACGCGGTGCTGCGCGACCGCCTCACCGCACAGGCCGGCGAACTGGCCCGGCGCGCCGAGGCGCTCAACACCGCCCGTACCACCGCCTTCGGCTCCGGCGGCCTCGCCCTCACCGGCACCGGCCGGATCCGCACCGAACGCGCCGGCGTCCTCCTCGACGTCGTCGCCGTCGGGGACGGGGTCCTGCTGTTCGGCGGTCACACGGCCGCGACGGGCGACACCGAGCCGTCCGTCGCCGACGTCCTCACCCTGTACGACCGCTCCCTGAACCCCCTGCCCGCGCACGCGGTCCCCGGCCTCCTGGACGACCCCGGTTTCGTACGGGAGTTCTCCGCGCTGCACCGCTACTTCCGGGGCACGCGGCTGCTGCGGCTGCGGCGCGTGGAGGACCGGATCCTCGCCGTCTTCCGCACCGGCGAAAAGGCCGACGACCTGCGGGTCCTGCGCTGGTCCTTCGACCCGTCCGGCGGGACGCGGTTCCTCGACGCCCGGGGCGAGCGCGACCACGTCCTGCCCCCGTCCCACGACCTCGACTGGCTGGCGACGACCCGCGACGACCACGTCCCCGGCCGGCACGCCCACCTTTCGCTCGGCGGCCGGCTGTACGTCTCCACGACCGGCGGGACGCTGACCGTCAAGACGGAGAACGACCCCGAGACCGCCGAGGGCGTCCACACGGAGCCGGTCGACGAACCGCTGCAGTCGCTGGCCGACGCCGAGGTCGCCTACGCCGCCGTCGGGGCCCTGACCCTGGTCCGCGTCCGCCCGTACAAGGAGGAGACCACCCGCCACCTCGTCTTCAACGCGCTGACCGGGAGCGTCGTCCGGCTCGACGGCATCGGGCAGGCGTGCCTGCGGCTGCCCGACGACGAGGGCGTCGTCTTCCCCGGTGGCTACTGCCTGGCCTCCGGCGCGGTGAAGACCTTCGACACCGACACCTCCGGCCTCGCCCTCGACCGGGTGGTCCGCTCGCCCAACGGCGAGGACCTCCTCTTCGCCTTCCACGCCGAGGCCGAGGGACGCGGCCTCCTCCTGCCGTACAACCTGATCCGCAAGGAGACCGCCGCCCCGCTCGTCTGCCGGGGACACGCGCTGCTCGACGACGGGACGACGGTCGTCCTGCGCGGCGGCACCGGCGAACCGGGCCGGGTCCACCCCGTGCAGGTGTGGGCGACGCCGTACGTCTCCGACACGCACGCGGCGCCCGCGAACGACGGCCCGCTGGCCCGCATCGGCAACGCGGACCTCGTCCGGGGCATCTCCGACTGCCTGTCGATCGCCCGGCAGGCCACCGGCCTCGCCCCCGCCGGCGAGGTGTACGAGGCGCTCGTCGCCGCCTGCGAGCGGGCCGCCGACGCCCACCACTGGCTGGGGGACCCGGAGACCGGGGACCTGCGCACCCCGCTGACCGGGCTCCGGGACACCGCCGCCCAGGTCCTCGACGAGTTCGCCACCGTCACCGCCCTCACCCGGCAGGCCGCCGACGCCCTCGCGGAGACGCGCGAGCGGACCGCCCGGCTCGTCCGGCGCGTCCGGGGCGAAGCCCCCGCCACGGCCGGGGAGTGGATCTCCCGGATCACCGAACTCCGCCGGGCACAGGGCCGCCTGGTGACCGTGAAGGAGATGCGGTACGCCGACACGGACGCCGTCGACGCCCTCGCGGAGGAGGTCGGGTCCGCCATCGCCTCGGCGGGCCGGCGGGCCGGCGGGCCGTGGCCTTCCTCCGGGGCGAGGACGCCTTCGCCGGGGAGCACGCCGAGGCGGAACGGCTCGCCGTCGAGGCCGCGGCGGCCGCCACCGTCGCGGAGACGGGCCCGCTCGGCGACCTGATCGACGAGCGGACCGCCGGCCTGCGCGCCCTCGGCGAGACCGTCGCCGGCCTCGACACCGGCGACGCCACCGCCCGCACCGCGATCCTCGGCCGGCTCGCGGACGTCCTGGGCGCCCTGAACCGCGCCCGCGCCGTCCTCACCGCCCGCCGCGCCGAACTCCTCGACCGGGAGGGGCGGGCGGAGTTCGCCGCCGAGTGCGCCCTGCTCGACCAGGCCGTCACGGGAGCCCTCGCCGCCGCCGACACCCCCGGCCACTGCGACGACCAGCTCGGCCCGCTGCTCCTCCGGCTGGAGAACCTGGAGTCCCGCTTCGCCGAGCACGACGGCTTCCTCGCCGGCATCGCGGAGCGGCGCGCCGAGATCCACACCGCCTTCACCGCCCGCAAGCAGTCCCTCCAGGACGCCCGCGCCCGCCGCGCGGAACGCCTCGCCGGATCGGCGGGCCGCGTCCTGGAGACGATCGCCCGCCGGACCGCGACCCTGGCCGACCTGGACGAGGTGCACGCGTACTTCGCCTCCGACCCCATGGTCACCAGGGTCCGGCGCACCGCCGCCGAACTGCGCGCACTCGACGACCGGGCACGGGCCGAGGAGCTGGAGGGCCGGCTCGCCGCCGCCCGCCAGGAGGCCGGACGGGCGCTCCGCGACCGCACCGAGCTGTTCTCCGACGGCGGCGACACCCTCCGCCTCGGCCGGCACCGGTTCGCCGTCAACCGGCAGCCCTTCGAGCCGGCCCTCGTCCCGCACGGGGACACGCTCGCCCTCGCCCTCACCGGGACCGATCACCGCGTGCCCGTCACCGACCCGGACGTCGCCGCGGCCCACCCGTTCCGGGACCGGACGCTGCCCTCCGAGTCGCCCGCGGTCTACCGGGCCGAGTACCTGGCCGCACGCCTCCTCGCGGAGCACGGCGCGAGCGGCCTGGCTGGCGCCGACCTGCCCGGACTCGTGCGGAAGGCCGCCGAGGCCGCCTACGACGAGGGGTACGAGCGGGGGGTCCACGACCACGACGCGGCGGCGATCCTGGAGACGCTCCTCGGCCTGTACGAGGGGGCCGGGCCGCTGCGCCACCCGGCACGGGCGCGGGCGGCGGCCCAGATCTTCTGGGACGGCGCCGACGCGGACGCCCGCGAGCAGTGGACGCGGCAGGCGGTCTCGCTCACCCGGGCCCGCGAACTCTTCGGCGCCGAAGCCGCCGTCGAAGGACTGCGCCGGGAGCTGGCCGGGAGGACCGGGGACGCGACCGCCGCCGCGTACCTGGTCGGGGAACTGGCCTCCGAGCCCCCGGGCTTCGTCCTCTCCGCCGAGGCCCGGACCCTGCTCGACGGGTTCCGCCGCGCCGTGGACGGTCCCGCGTACGACGACGCCCTCGCGGGCCTCGCGGACCCGGGCGCGCGGCGCCGGCTGGTCGAGGCGTGGCTCACCTCCTACGCGTCGGCCGCCGGGGGGAGGCCCGACGGGGGAGTGCTCGCCGAGGCCGTCGCCGTCGAACTCTGCCCCGGGCTCGACCGGTACGGGGCCACAGCCCCCGTCACCGCGACGGTCACCGGGCTCCTGGGCACCCACCCCCGCGTCCGCGACCGCGCGCTCGACGTGCGGCTCGACGAGTTCCTCACCAGGACACGGGAGTTCGCCACCGTCGAGGTGCCCGCCTTCCGCGCCCACCGGAAGCGCGCGGCGGAGCTGGTGGCGGCCGAACGCGCGCGGCTCCGCGTGGACGAGTACCGCCCCCGGGTCATGTCCTCCTTCGTCCGCAACCGGCTCGTGGACGAGGTCTACCTGCCGCTCCTCGGCGACAACCTCGCCGGGCAGCTCGGCGCCGCCGGGGACGCCGGGCGCGGCGGCTCCCACGGCCTGCTGCTCCTCCTCTCCCCGCCCGGCTACGGCAAGACCACCCTGATCGAGTACGTCGCGGACCGCCTCGGCCTGCTCCTCGTCAAGGCCGACGGACCGGCCCTGGGGCGGCGGACGACCTCGCTCGACCCCGCCGAGGCACCCGACGCCACCGCCCGCCGGGAGCTGGAGAAGATCGACTTCGCGCTGGCCGCCGCCAACAACGTCCTGCTGTACGTGGACGACGTCCAGCACACCTCGCCGGAGTTCCTGGAGAAGTTCATCCCGCTCTGCGACGCCACCCGTACCCTGAACGGACACGACCTGCGCGGCAAGCGCTTCGCCGTCTGCATGGCCGGCAACCCGTACACCGGGTCCGGGGACGCCTTCCGCGTGCCGGACATGCTCGCCAACCGGGCCGACGTGTGGAACCTCGGCGACGTGCTCGCCGGGAAGGAGGACGCCTTCGCGTTCAGCTTCGTGGAGAACGCCCTCACCTCCCACCCGGTCCTCGCCCCGCTCGCCGGCCGCGACCGCGCCGACCTGGAACTGCTGGTGCGCCTGGCGGCCGGGGACCCGGCCGCCCGCCGGGACCGGCTCGTCCACCCGTACGCCCCGGCCGAGCTGGAGCGGATCCTCGCGGTCCTCGGGCGGCTCCTCACGGTCCGCGAGACGGTCCTCGCCGTCAACGAGGAGTACATCGCCTCCGCCGCCCGGTCCGACGCGTCCCGCACGGCGCCGCCGTTCCGGCTCCAGGGCTCGTACCGCACCATGAACAGGATCGCGGCCCGGATCTCGCCCGCCATGAACGACGCCGAACTCGCCGCCGTGATCGACGACCACTACACCGCCGAGGCCCGCACCCTCACCACCGGGGCCGAGGCGAACCTCCTCCGCCTCGCCGAGCTGCGCGGCACCCTCACCCCGGAACAGGCCGCGCGCTGGGCCGAGGTGACCGCCGCGTACACCCGGGCCCGCGCGCTCGGCGGCTCCGGGGACGACCCCCTCGCCCGCGCGGTCGCCGCCCTCGGCCTGCTGGCCGACCGCGTCACCGCCGTCGGGGCGGCGATCGACCGGGCGGCCGGGCCCACCCGCGGCGGCCACCGCGGGTGACGGACGCGTACCGGTACGAGGCGCCCGGCGCCCCCGGCGGATCCCGCGTACGGGATGCTTGCCCGGGAGCGTCACCCGGTGGCGGGCGCCGCGCGCGGTACGGGCGCGAGGGCTATCATGATTCCTGGTTGTTTAAAATAGAACTACATGCTTTCGGAAGGGCCGAGAATGAGCCAGGTGAAGGTCGAGGTGCTGTCCGCGCGGGACGTCCCGCTGGGCGGCCCCCGGGCGATGACCGTACGGCGTACGCTCCCGCAGCGCTCCCGGACCCTCATCGGGGCCTGGTGCTTCGCCGACCACTACGGCCCCGACGACGTCGCGGAGTCCGGCGGCATGGACGTGGCCCCGCACCCGCACACGGGCCTGCAGACCGTGAGCTGGCTGTTCAGCGGCGAGATCGAACACCGCGACAGCCTGGGCAGCCACGCGCTCGTGCGCCCCGGCGAACTGAACCTCATGACGAGCGGCCACGGCATCAGTCACTCGGAGGTCTCCACCGCCCGCACCACGCTCCTGCACGGCGTGCAGCTGTGGGTGGCCCTCCCGGCGGAGCACCGGAACACCGCCCGGGACTTCCAGCACCACGTCCCCGGGACCGTCCGCCTGGACGGGGCGGACCTCAGGGTCTTCCTCGGCTCGCTGGCCGGCGAGACCTCCCCGGTGCGGACCTTCACCCCCCTCCTCGGCGCCGAACTCGTCCTCGACCCGGGCGCGTCCGTCGTCCTCCCCGTGGACCCCGCCTTCGAACACGGCCTGCTCGTCGACCAGGGGGAGGTCCGCCTCGCCGAAACGCTCCTGAGCCCCGCCGAACTGGGCTACACGGCCCCCGGAACCGACGCGCTGACCCTGACCAACCTCTCGGACACCCCCGCCCGCGCGGTCCTGCTGGGCGGCCCGCCGTTCGGGGAGGAGATCGTCATGTGGTGGAACTTCGTCGCCCGATCCGGTGAGGAGATCGTACAGGCGCGGAACGACTGGGAGAACGGCTCGCGGTTCGGCGAGGTGCACGGCTACGACGGCGCCCCCCTGCCTGCCCCGGCACTGCCCACCACCCCGCTGAAGCCGCGTGGGCGAGTGCGCTGACCTGGGGAAATGCGGACCTGAGGCGGCGGTGCGATCACTGGCGGCCGTCATGCCGGGACCTCCGATCCGCTGCCTGGCCCGGGTTCGGGAGCGGGTGTCCGCCGGGTCCGGAGGAAGGGTGGCGAGTCGCGTCTTCGGATGTCTGTGACAAGGTTCGATCGGATCGATGCTGACCTTTTGCTGACTTTCCTGACGGCCCGTCAGGTGTGTTGTGCGGGAGTCGGCACCCCTTCGTTCGATGGTGGTGCGGGCGATCTGGCATGTCCGGCCCGCACCCCGGAGCAGTGTCGATGACTGACCGCCGCCATGCAGTCGGAGTCGACGCTTGTGCCTCATGGCAATGGCCGCCGACTCCCGGCCCCGGGGTGAACCGCGTGAAACCGAAGGGCTTGGGCGCGGCGGCGTCGATCGCCTCCCAGGCGTCCACACCGAGCGCGGCAGCCAGGATCGCCAACTCGTTGATCATGGAGACGTTGACGAACCGGAAGACGTTCTCGATCAGCTTGGCCATCTCGGCGGCCTTCGGCCCGGACGCCGGAACCGTGGTCTGGAAGATGCTGTCGTAGAAGTCCTTGATCACGTCGAGGGATTCGGCGTCGATCCCGGACACCAGGGACCAACCCCGCGTGCGCGGGGATGGTCCCGCCCGGAAGAACGTGGAGATCGCCGCGACGGTCCGCACCGGACTACGCCTCTTCCTGCGCCGCGTACGCGACCCCCAAGGGCAGGCCGGGGACTACAGCCTCTTCCGCGAACGCGCCGCCCGGCGCGCCGAGGAAGGCATGCCCCTGCCGATGCTGCTGCGCAGCCATTCCACGGCCGTCTACGTCCTGTGGCAGGCCCTCCGGGACGAGGCCACCGACGGAGAGGACGACGCGCTCATCGAGCTCGTCGACTTCCTCCTGCGTGGCCACGAAGCCATCATCGGCGCGGTGACGGAGACCTACCTCCTCGAACAGGTCACGCTGTCCGCCGAACGGCGCGAACACCACCGCTCGCTGATGCGCGGCCTGCTGGACGGCTCGGTGCCTCCCCAGCGTGCCTTCGAGGAGCTGGGCCTCGATGGCCCCTGTTTCGTCCTCCGCCTGGATCTGCCGAAGGCGGAGGGTCCGGCTGCCTCGGCCGTCGCGGACCGCCGTCTCCTCCGCCGCGTCCAGAGCGTCCTCGACCGCACCCTGGGTACCGAGGCGGTGTCACCGCTCGGCGTCGACGGAGGCTACGCGATCGTTCCGCAGCGGATCGATGATCCGGATGGAGTCCGCATCGGTGAGCAGCTGTGCACCCGCCTCAGGCAGGTCTGCGGCGACGACGTCGGACTGTCCGCGGCTGCTGCTGATACTCCCACTGCCGCGCCCATTGCCGCCCGCACCGCTGCCGACATCGTCCGGATCGCCCGCGCCTGCGGTCGTCCCCGGGGGCCCACCTGATGGACGACGTCCTGCTGGAGTACCACCTCTCGCGGCACGACGAGAGCAGCGACCGGATCGCAGCGCTCCTGAATCCTCTCAACGGCCGACCCGACCTCGTCGAGACCCTTCGCGCCCACCTCGAGCACCGGCACGATCGCCGCAGCACCGCACGGCACCTCGGCCTGCACCCCAACACCGTGGACAACCGGCTCGCCAGGATCAACGAGCTCGCCGGCCTCGACAGCGCTTCCCTGCACGGGAGCGCCCTGGCCCTTGCCGCACTCCTGCCGCGCGACAACGTGCCCGGGTGACCGCGACAGCCGCGACCGGCAGCCGGATCAACCGAGACGCCACGGGCCGGTAAGGACCGGTCGAGTTCGGCTGCATGAACCAGCCGGACACCTCGGAGCGTCTGACGGCCTCACGGCGGGCGAGCGCTACCCCTGCCCGGACAGGAGACACCAGCCCTCCACGCCCAGCGGCGTCCAAGCCGTCGTCGGACACGGCCAAACCGAAGGACCCGCCGAAGCACGAGAAGGACGAGTAGGCGGCACCGGATCGCGTGGTGTCCGAGCACACCGCCCTGCGCGATCTGCTCGGCGTGGTGAACGAAGACATTGGACATCCGCGTGGCGCCCGAGTAGGAGCGCGCGGCGTGGGCCGTCCCCCGGTCCGCGTTCGTCCCCGACCGCGGCAGCCACTTCGCTTCGCGAGCGGCCCGCGTACCGGTAGGCGTAGATCTTCGTGATGTCGACCACGCCGACCTTTCCCCTTGCCGTGTTGAGACAGGCAGGGCCGGTTGCCAGGCTGTGCAGGTCCGGAGGGGGCGGCGGTGCTGGTAGAGCGGCAGGGGCGTGGGGACTCCCTTCTCCGGAGACGGACTCGTTGAGGCGTGGTGGGGACAGTTGTCGTCTGCGTACGTGGTGAAGATCAGGATCTGGGTGTCGGGGTGTTCCGCTCGGGCGCGGCTCGTGGTCGGACCGGCGCTCGGCCGCGAGCCGCAGGGTCGAGGTTGCGTGGGCGGCTCAGCGGACGGCGGCGGAGGGGGCGGGCAGCGCAGCGGCACGGGCTCGGATGGCAAGGGTGCGGGTGATCATCGCGGTGACGGCCATGAAAACGAGGAAGTTGGTGATGATCGCTGTCACGTCCGAGGGTGACGCGCCCTGTCGGACGAGCCAGGTGCCCATGCTGGTGCCGAACCAGTAGGTGAGGCCGATGGAGAACACGGACCGGAGGACCGCCATGCCTACCCAGACCATGGCGTACCCGGTGCCGGCGACGGTGTGGATGGTGTCGTCCACCTGCTTGGTGACCTTCATGCGGCTGACGGCCAGCAGGCCGATCAGGACGCCCAGGGCCACGCCGATCATCTCGGCAATCAGGCCGACACCGCTGGTGAACAGCGTCTTGACGAAGATCACCGCAACAATGCCGCAGATGATCACGGGGCGCCTGACCCGCTTGCCGTCGAACGCGCGTCGGCCCAGGTCGAAGCCGAGAGTGGTGGCCAGAACGCTGGCATTGACGATGAGGGCGCTGGTCAGATCCGACACGACAGATACCTTCCGGAAAGGGGGCGGTGTGATGCTTCGAGCATCCGCAACCGGGCAGGCACACACATCAGCCCGCCAACCGACCAGGGTGGAGAGCCGGGGCCTCCACCCTTCTCCACCCCTGTCCACCCCGCGGAGGGCGCTGCCTGCGATAGTGATGATCCGCGGCGTGGCATGGTGGCCGTATGCGCCTGAACACCCTCGTTCGTGCCGCCCGGACGCGGTGGAGCGTCCCACGAGCGGACGGTTTCGCCGAGGGGCCGGTGACGGCCACGATCCTGGGCTTGGTGCTGCTCGGGACGGCTGCTGCCGCGGTGCGGGCCTGGCTGTCCGGCTCGATCGAGACCGCGCTCGCAGGGTGGGTGGCCGCCGCAGGATGGGGCGCATTCGCCCTTTGGTACCTGCTCGCCTTCCGCACCACGTCCCGCCAGGACACCACGCCCGGCCGCCCGGTGCGGCTCCTGCTCCTTGCGGGCACCGTGGCGGCGGAGGGGCTGGTGCTCACGTGGGCGCCGCCGTCTGCGGTGATCGCCGCGCCACTGCTGTTCGCGGCGATGGCGTCGGCCGCCGCCGACCTCACCGTCCCCGCCGGCGTGGGACTCCTCGCCGTCGGTGCGCTGGCCCTGGCCGGCGGAGACCTGCTGGCCACCCCCACCGGCACTCCCACCAGCCACTGGGCGGTCGCCATCTGGGCGGTGCTACTGACCACCCTCTACTTGATCGGCCTGACCCGCCGCAGCGCGCGGATCCAGCACGAACAGGCCCGCCTCCTGCTGGAGCAGACCGAACAGACTCAAGCGGAACGGCAGCGCACCGCCGCGCTGGACGAACGCGCCCGTATCGCCCGCGAGATCCACGACGTCCTCGCGCACTCCCTCGGCGCCCTGGCCGTGCAGCTGGAAACCGCGACCGCCCTGCTGGAAGCCGACCCCCCACGCACCGGGCAGGCCGCGGAGACGGTGCACAAGGCGCGCCGCATCGCTGTGGAGGGACTGACCGAGACACGGCGTGCGATCAGCGCGCTGCGTCAGGACACCATGCCGCTCGCGGACGCCGTACGCGCGCTTGCCGACAGCCTTCAAGAGCGCCACGCTGGCCCGGTACGCGTCCAGGTCACGGGGACGGCCAGAGCACTGCCTGAGGAGGTGTCCCTGAGCCTGGTCCGTGTCACCCAAGAAGCCCTGGGCAACGCCGCCAAGCATGCCCCCGACCGGCCGGTCGACCTCACTCTGGCCTACGAAGCCAACCGGGTGCGCCTGATCATCTGCTCCTCCCTGCCCGCCCCGGACGACCCGCCTGCGCAGACGCACCAGCAGGGAGGCTACGGACTGGCCGGCATGCGCGAGCGTCTACGTCTGGTGGGAGGCACCCTGTCGGCAGGACCCGGACCCGAGGGCTGGACGGTCCGGGCGGAGGTGGAGGCATGAACCTGAGGATCGTGGTCGCCGACGACCAGGAGGTCATCCGCGAGGGACTGATGACCCTGCTCGACCTGATGCCGGGTATCGACGTCGTCGGCGGCGCCGCCGACGGACAGCAGGCCATCGAGCAGGCCGCGGCCCTGCAACCGGACGCGATTTTGATGGACCTGAACATGCCCGGCACCGACGGCATCACCGCCACCGCCCGCATCACCGCCGAGCAGCCCCGCACGGCCGTAGTGGTACTCACCACCTACGCCGAGGAACCCCTCATCCTCGACGCCCTGCGGGCCGGAGCCCGCGGCTACCTGACCAAGGACGCCGGGAAGAGCGAGATCGTCAGCGCGATCCAGACAGCCATCACCGGCCACACGACCCTGGCTCCCACAGTGCACCAGCGGCTCCTGGACGCCGCCGTCCGTTCCGCCTCAGCCCGTGAACCCGAGCCCGCGGCGCGGTCGGTGGAATCGGCGGCGTTGACCGCCCGGGAGGAAGACGTCCTGCGTCTGATGGCGCAGGGCCTGTCGAATGTTGCGATCGGCCGACGCCTGCTGATCGGCGAGGCCACCGTCAAGACCCACATCAACCACCTGTTCGCGAAGCTCGGCACCCGCACCAGGGCCGAGGCCGTTGCCTGGGCCCACCACCACGGCTACACCCCACCCCCGACGCCACCAGCCTGACCACGCCCCGCAGACATGGCTGCGGGCGGTCTACGCCAACGACAGCGTCGTGGCGCAGGTCAACGACGGCCAGGGCCCCGGTGGCGGGGAGTGGTGGGCGTCGTCGTCCGCTTCAGCCCTGGGCATCGTGTTCCGGATGCTGCGCATGCTCGACGTGCGCGAAGGGCACCGGGTCCTGGAGATCGGTACCGGGGCCGGGTGGAACGCGGGTCTCCTGGTCCGCATTCGTGGGTCGACCAGGTCGAGCCCGGGGCGTCGTCCTCACCCCGTGGGAAAGCCCCTGGATCGGCTACGGCCTGCTGCACCTGACCGTGGACGGCGCCGGGGCCGCGTCGGGGAAGTTCTCGCCGCACTCCGCGTTCATGCTCATGCGGAACCAGCGCACCGACCTGCGAATCTTCCGGGACGTGGTGCGCGACGACCACCAGCCCGACGAGTCGGTCACCAGCCTCCCGCCGTGGCGGGTGACCGGGGACGACCTCGCCGCGCAGTTCGCCCTGGGGCTCCAGCTCCGGGACGTGTGGTGGACCTGGCACGACGACCCGGACGTGGACGGGGTCGCGTCCCGGCTGTGGCTCGCCACGACCGACGCCACGTCGTGGGCGGCCGTGGACTGGGACGGAAAGTCCGACGACCGGTGGACGGTGTGGCAGCACGGCCCGCGCTGCCTGTGGAACGAAGCGGAGGCCGCGTACGCCTGGTGGACCCACGCCGGCCGCCCCGGACCCGACCGGTTCGGCCTGACGGTCACCGACGCCGGCGAAACCCGGTGGCTGGACCACTCCGGCCAGCCCGTCCCCCTGGCCGGCTGACCCGCATCACGCCCCGCTCGTGTGCTGCCCCCGTGGCGCACGAGCGGGGGCTTCGACGTCCCGGTCCTTGGGCGAAGAAGCCGTCGCACTGCCCTGGTAGGCGACGCGGCTGTGAACCGAGCGGCTACGCCAGGACGGGAAGCGATGTGAGGCCACGAACGAGACGGGTGCGTCGCCAGTCCAGTCGCTCAGCCGGTACGGCGAGCCGGATCCCGGGGAATCGGGCGAGCACCGTGCGCAGAGCGATCTCCATCTCGGCCCTGGCCAGGGGGGCGCCGAGGCAGCGGTGGATGCCGTGGCCGAAGGCGAGGTGGGCGGCGGCGCCCCGGTTCAGGTCGAGCCGGTCCGGTGCCGGGAACCGTGCGGGGTCCCGGTTGGCCGCTCCGAGCGCGACCAGGACCGGGACGCCGGCCGGAATGTCGGTACCGCCGAGGGTGACGGTTTCCGTGGTGAACCGGAAGGTGGCCGTGCTCACCGCGGAGTCGAAGCGGAGCAGTTCGTCCAGCGCGGCAGGGATCCCGTCCGGATCCTTCCGGAGGCGGTCCAGTTCGGTCGGATGCTGGAGGAGGGCCAGGAGGGCGTTGCCGAGGGCGTTGGTGGTGGTCTCGTGTCCGGCCACGAGCAGGAGCACGGCCAGGGAGACCAGCTCCTCCTCGCGCAGGTGGCCGTCTCCGTCACGAGCGGCGACGAGCCGGTCGAGGAGGGAGCTGCCGGGGTCCCGGCGCTTGGTGGCGATGAGGTGCGTCATGTAGTCGGCCACCGCGTGCGAGGCGGTGTCGATGACGTCGGGTTCCCCTGCCGCGAAGAGCTGCGCGGACCAGCGCCGGACATCGGACCGGTCGGCCCGCGGGACGCCGAGCAGTTCGCAGATGACGATGACCGGCAGGGGAACCGCCAGGCCGGCCATGAAGTCGAACGGCCCGCCGCCGGGCCACCGGTCCAGCAGCTCGTCGGCGACCCGGGCGATGAAGGGGCGCAGCTGGGTGACGGCCCCGGTGGTGAACGCCTTGGTCACCAGCTTGCGCAGCCGGGTGTGCCGGGGCGGGTCACTGGCCAGCATGGTGTGGGCGACCGCGGGGTGCAGGCGGCGCCGTGACCCCTTGCCCGCGAAGAAGACGGCCGTGTCCTTCGAGAGCCGGGCGTCGCCGAGGGCTTCCCGGGCTTCCGCGTAACCGGTGACCAGGTAGCTGGGACGCCCGCCGGAACCGGCGGGCACGGGCTGCACGGGGCAGGTCGAGCGCAGGGCCGCATAGGCCGGGTAGGGGTCCTGGAGGAAGTGGGGGTCCTGGGTCGGGTCGGTCATGGCCTCAGGCTCCAACAGGCTCCGGCTGGCCGTCGCCGGCGACGCGCTCGACGCGGTTGGCGTAGGCGTCCGCCACCAGCAGGAGCCACTCCGTGTCCGCGCGCAGGTCCTTGCGGGAGACGGCCTCCGCCGACGGCGGGGCGACGTCGTCGGCGAACCGGCCCGCCTCCAGGCCGGCGAGCGCCGCCTTCACGAGGGCTGCCTCGACTGCTGCGGCATCGCGCACCGTTCCGGTGCCGAAGGCGCCCTGGGCCGCCTCCCGCACCTTCCGCGACCGGTACGGCCGAAGGGTGAGGATGCCGTCGCTGATCTCGACGACCCGCCGCTGGAGCAGGAAGTCCGAGTCGGTCGACATGTCCTCGGCATCCGCGGGCGACAGGACGATGTACGGCATCGCGGCCGACAGGTCCTGCCACAGGACTCCGAGCGCTTCGAAGGGCCGCGCCTCCCCCGGAGCAGGGGTACGAGGTGTACGTCGTGGCCGACGTCTCCCACGCCGTCACCCTCTCCGGGCCCACGAGGGTCGCCGGCCTGACCAGGGTCGCGGTGCGGGGGAGCGGAGCGGGAGACCGGCCCCGTATCGGCCGGCACCGGGGCCACCGGTGGTGGCGCTCCGGCGTCCGGAAGCGGGTCCCGTCCCGGTGCGGCGGACGGGGCGGGGCCCCGTCGTCGGCCGCCGTGAACACCGGCCCGGGGAGACGGGCCCGGAAATCGTCCTGAAAAGGCCGGGGCGGGCGCGTGCGTGAAGTCCCCGGTGCTCCGTCCGTTGCGCATCGGACTCCCGGGCGGCAGAGGAGGGGAAAGGGTTCAGCGCGGTGCGGGAGTTGTTCGTGTGAAATCCAGGAAGCGCGCCATTCGGACAGTCTCCGATTTTTTTCTCCCTGTTCTCTTCGGCCTCGGGAGGACGAGGGGAAAAAGTTTGCGCAGCTCAGGTGTGCCGCCCGTCCGCCCGCCGCGGGACCCGCGTGATCAGGGGGCTGGAGCGCCCCGCCACGGAGCAATCGGATCCGCTTGCCAAGCCCGCCTCCTAGGGCAATTCTGGGTCGTGCGAGCAGAGCGCCCCGAGGGTGGCTTCGGCAACGTGGCCCTCGTCGTCCGGATCCGTCTGCGGATTCCGGCGCGCCGTTCTCGTCGCCGACCACGACATTTCCTCCGAGGGGGTCTTCCTCTTGCCTGCCACCGAATTCATCGACCGTGTCGGAATAAACATTCCCGAACACCTCAGTGCCAATGAGTTCCTGGCACTGGCCCGGGAAGGGATGATCGAGGAGGAACACCTGCGGAGTTTCGCACTGGCGGAGTTCCAGTCGCAGGAGGCGGAGTTCACGGCCTACGGCCTGCTGACCTCCCGGTTCCCGCACGAGGTCCCCGCCGGATTCTTCTCCTTCGTCACGCGCGAGCTGATGCGGGCGCGCCGGCGCATGGTGACCGAACTCGCGCCCGCGCTCGGCATGTCGGTCGACCGGATGCGCCGGGAGCCCCGGCTGGAGGCGGTACGGCGGTTCACCGAGTTCATCTCCTGGGTCGCCCTGCACGCCGGAGCGGGGGAAGCGGCCCTCCTGGCCCGTACCGACTTCACCCTGTGGTGCAACTCCTGCGCGGTCCTCGCCGACGTCCTCGCCGGGACGGACCGGGTGCCGGAGGCCGTGGTGGCGTACGCCGACGCCTACCGGGACAACCCGCCGGAGGTGGCGGACGGCGTGCTGGAGGTCATCGAGTACGGCAGGGAGCACCACGAACCCGACGACCGGGTCGTCCGCAGCGCGGTGCGGATGGAGCCGGCACTGCGGGACTGGTGGCGTGCGGTCGCCGCCGGCTGAGCACCGCCGCCACCACGACCGGTCCAGGAGAACAGGAACAAGGCCGTACGGAGGAGTGACATGGGCCGCGAAGTCGGTCGGGTGACGTTCACGGAGCGGGACCACGCACTGTTCCGGTCCCGTCTGGCGGAGTGTCTTTCCGCCCTGGGGAAGGCGGTCGCGGACCCCGGTTTTGGGACGGCGCCGCCCACGCTGGGGGCAGAACTCGAATTCTCCCTCGTCGGACCGGACGGCCGTCCCGCTCCGGTGAACGCGGCCGTCCGCGAAGCCTCCCGGGACGACCGGCTCACCCTGGAGGTGGCCCGTTTCAACCTCGAGGCGAACCTGACACCGGTCCCCGCGCGAGGACGTCCCTTCACCGCTCTGGCCGCGCAGGCGTCGCGGACCCTGGCGGGGATCACCGCCCCGGCGCCGGGACGCCGGGGGATCGGGGCGGTCCCGATCGGGACCCTGCCCACGCTCACCCCGGCCGATCTCACCGGGCGGGCACTGACCGACCTCCCCCGCTACCACGCGCTGGAGCGGGCCTGGGCCCGCCGCCGCCCCGTACCCTTCGACCTGCCCGTGGGCGAACGGGACCTGATCAGGGCGGAGTCCGTGGCGGTCCAGGGAGCGGCCTGTTCCTGGCAGGTGCACCTGACGGTCGCCCCGCACCTCTTCCACCGCGCCTTCAACGCCGCCCAGCTCGCCACCGGGCCGGCCCTGGCGGCCGCGGGGAACTCCCCCTTCCCGCTGGGCAGGCCCGGATGGCAGGAGGCCCGCATCCCGGTGTACGAACACGGCTTCGGCGACCGCGCCGCCCCCGGCGCCCGGCGCCCCCGGGTCGGATTCGGCCCCGGATGGACGCGGGGCGGTCCCCTCACAGCGTTCGAGGAGGCCGTACGCCACTACGACGTCCTGCTGCCCGAGGTCTCCTCCGGCGACCGCGACGCGCCCGGCGACTGGCCGGAGCTGGAGGAACTCCGCCTGCACCTGAGCACGGTGTGGTGGTGGAACCGGCCGGTGTACGACCCGCTCGGCCACCTGCGGATCGAGTTCCGGGCGCTCCCCTCCGGGCCGACACCGCTGGACATGGCCGCGAACGCCGCCTTCCTCGTCGGCCTCACGCTCTTCCTGACGGCCGGCGGACGCGACGTGGCCGAAGAGCTCCCGTTCGCCCGTGCCAGGACCAACTTCTACCGCGCCGCGCGCGACGGTCTGGACGCCTCCCTGTGGTGGCCCGCGCCCGGGGCCGCGCCGCGGGAGCACGAGGCCGGCGCCCTGGTCGAGGCGTTACTGCCGCGGGCCCGCGAGGGACTGGACCTCCTCTCGGTGGACGCCGGCGAGGCCGACACCCTGCTGGACCTGCTGCACCACCGGGTCGTGACGGGCCGTACGGGCGCGTGGTGGCAGCAGCGGACGCGCGAAGCGCTGCGGCGGCGCGGCACGGCGGACGGGGGAGCCGGACGGCCCGGACCGCCGGACCCCCGGAGCCCCGCACGCGAACGGGACTCCGCACGCGAACGGGACTCCGCACGCGAACGGGACTCCGCCGAACTGGCGGAACTGACCGTCCACTACGCGCGGCTCGCCGCGGGGGCCGCCCCCGTCCACACCTGGAAGCCGCCCGCCCTCCCCCCCTGGAGCCAGCGATGAGCCCGAGCACGCCCCCGCCCGCCACCGATCTCCAGGTCGACTTCCCCTTCGACTACACCGCGCACGTCGGCGGCGGCCGGCGCATGGGACGACTGCCCGAGGAGACCCGCGGGGCGCGCGTCGCCGTCGTCGGAGCCGGTGGCAGCGGGCTGGCCGCCGCCTACGAACTGCTGCGGGCCGGCTGCCACCCCGTCCTGTACGAGGCCGAGCGGAGCGCGGACGGGCCGGGTGGCCGGCGCCTGGGAGGACGCATGTACAGCCGGCGCCTCCGGGAGGAGGACAGCGCCGTCGTGGAGCTGGGCTGCATGCGCTTCCCCGACTCCGCCTCCCTGCTGCGCCAGTACGCCCGGACGTTCGGCGTCCGCCTGGAGCCGTTCCGCGACAACTACGCCGCCCCCGTCACTCCGCTGACCGTGCTGGACGTGGACGGCGTCCAGTACGCCGCCCGGGAGATCCAGGACCTGTACGACCGGCACGACGGCTTCCGCGAGGCGCACACGCGCTGGCAGCGCGCCCTCGCCCGGGTCGGTCTCCCCCAGATCCGGCGTGACCTCGCCGCGCGTGACCTCACCGCGGTGCGCCGTCGCTGGAACCAGGTGCTCGACCGGTTCGAACCCTGGTCCTTCTACCGCTTCCTGCGGGAGCCCGACGGCGCGGGCCTGGGCCACGACCAGGCGCGACTCCTGGGCACCGCGGGAGTGGGACCCGCCGTGTGGGACTCCTTCTTCGAGATCAGCGTGGTCGAGATCCTCCGGCTGCTGCTGTGCACCGAGGGGAGCGACACCCTCTACGCGCCCGACGGCATCAGCCGGCTCGCCGAAGGGTTCTGGACCCGTCCGGTCACCGACCCCCGCGGACGGACCCGCAGCCTGGAGGCGGCCAACGAGGGGGCGCCGGGGCCCGCCGTGCGGCTTCTGGAAGTCGAACCGGACGCGGCGCGCGGCGTGGTGGTACACGACGCGGACGGGCGCGAGGAGCGGTTCGCGGCCGTGGTGTTCACCCCGCAACTGCGCCTGCTGGAGACCGGGGTCGAGGTGCGTTCCACCGTTCCCGGCGTCCCCGTGTTCGGCCCCCGGCTGTGGCGGGCCGTCCGCCGCCTCTCCTACTGGCAGTCCGCCAAGACCGCCCTCGTGGTCGAGCGTCCGTTCTGGGAGGCCACCGGCATGGACGGGGTCACCCTCACCGACCGGCTGCCACGAGCCGCCTACACCATGGACTACGGGCCCGCGCGCGGTCCCGGAGGCCGCCGGGGCGTGCTCGACCTCAGCTTCAGCTGGGCCCAGGACGCGCTGAAGGTCGCCCCCTCCGGCCTGGAGGAGAGGGTCGCGCTCTTCGTCCGCGACCTCGCGGACATCCACCCCGCGATGGCGGACGAACTGCGCGCCCAGGCCCGCGCGGGCGAGGCGGTGACGGTGTCGTGGGAGAACGAGAAGAACTTCCGCGGCCTGTGCCGCTGGTCCTGCCCGGGCGACTACCCCTACCAGCGGGACCTCTTCGCCCACTTCCTCAAGGACTTCACCGGGGCCCCGGCCGTGCCGGGCGAACCGCCGAACGCCCTCTACCTGGCCGGTGACGACACCTCCTGGTCGCCGGGCTGGCTCGACCACGCCCTCGCCTCGGGCCTCAACGCCGCCTGGGGGGTCCTGCGCGGGCTCGGCGCCCGCCCCGAGCCCGGCAACCCCGGGCCCGGCGACGTCTGGGGCGATCCCCGCTACACGCCGCCCGCCGTCCCCTGAGCGGCACCGGCGGCATCGCCCGGCCCCACACCGTCCGCGAGCCGCCCCTCCGTACCCGTCCCCCCGTGCCCGTCGCCCCGGAGGTATTCGTGCGCACACCCCCCGACCGGGAGATCCTGCTGCGTCCCGACCGCGTGTGGGACGCGGTCGCGGACGCCCCCGTCGAAGGACTCTCCGTCCTCGTGCGGGACGGCCGTGTCGCGGCCGTCGCCCACGACCTCGTCCCGGGGCCGGAGGCGGACGTCCTCGACATGCCCGGCTGCACGCTGCTGCCCGGATTCATCGACTGCCACGTCCACCTGCTCGACGAGGAGGCGGAGACCCGGCCCGCCGCCTACCAGACCCTCACCGCCGTACCCGTCCTGCGCGCGCTGCTGCACAACGGGTTCACCACCGTCCGGGACCTCGGCAGCGCCCACCTGCCCCTCAACGTGTCGCTGCGCGACGCGGTCGAGGACGGCCTGATCGAGGGGCCGCGCATCGTCGCCGCCCCCAACATCCTGTCCCCGCCCGGCGGTCACGGCGACAAGAAGCCCGACCTCGCCCAGCGCTACGGGCACCGGATCGGCACCCTGGCCCAGGGCGTCGGGGGGTTGCGCCGCGCGGTGCGCGAGCAGTCCCGCGCGGGAGCCGACTGGATCAAGTTCGCGGGCGGCGGCGGATTCTCCTCGCCGGTGGACAGCCCCACCAGCACCTCCTACTCGCGCGTCGAGGTGGAGACCATCGTCGCCACCGCCGACGACCTCGGCCTGCCCTGCGCGGCCCACGTCTTCACCGACCGTGCCGTCCTGAGGGCCGTCGCCGCGGGGGTGCGCAGCGTGGAACACGGCTGCTTCGCCACTCCGCCCACCTACCGGGCGATGGAGGAGGCGGGCACGTTCCTGGTGCCCACCCAGTACGTCCAGACCCGTTTCCTCGACCGGCTCGACGACGACGCCTTCTGGGACGGTTCCCTGGCCGTGGCCCGCGAGAACTACCGCGAGCACGCCGAGGCGCTGCGCGAAGGGCTCCTGCGGCCCGCCAGGACCGGCGTGAAGACGGCGTTCGGGACCGACGCGGGGATGTTCCCCCACGCCGAGAACTGGCGGGAGTTCCCCACCCTGATGGACCACGGCTACACCGCCCTGCGCGCCCTGCGCGCGGCCACGAGCGTCGCGGCCGACCTCCTCGGCCGGCCCGACCTGGGCACCGTCGCCCCCGGAGCCACCGCCGACCTCGTCGCCCTCGAAGGCGACCCGTTCCGGGACATCACCGCCGTCGGCCGCGCGCGGTACGTGTTCCAGCGGGGCCGCCCGGTCACCCGGAGGCCCGCCGTGATCACGACGGTCGCGCGCCCGGCTCCGGCCCCCCTCGCCGCACCCGCACCCGCAACCACAACCGCGCCCGCGAAGGAGAATCCCGTGGAACCCGAACAGCTCGTCGAAGCGATGAAACCGGACGTCGAACGGTTCGTCGGCGGCAACCGGATCGTCGAACTGGCGCGGTCCGGGCAGATCCGCCCCGAGCACTTCAGGAGGATCCTGCTGGCCGAGTACCAGTGCCAGGAGGCCGAACTGTCCACCTACGCCCTCCTGGTGGCCCGGCACCGTCACGAGATACCGGCCACCCTGTTCTCGTTCGTCCAGCACACCATCGCCACCGCGCGCGGCCTGCTGCGCGATGCCGCCCCGTCCGTCGACGTCTCCGGCCCCGACATCCCGCCGGTCCCCGTCGACCAGGGGCTCTTCCGCGTGGTGCGCGACCTGACCTGGATGGGCACCCAGGCAGGCCCCGCCGAAGCCGCCCTCTACCTCCACACGGACCTCTCGACCTGGTGCACGCTCTTCTCCCGCATCGTCGACGCCTCCCGGGGGCTGGAGGACGCCCCGCGACCCGTACTCGCCTACATGGAGTCGTGGGGCGACCGGCCACCCCCGGAAGTGGCCGAAGGAACCCTGGAGGTCCTCGCGCACGGCCTGGCCCGGGGGGAGGAGCCCGCCCGCGTCCTCCACACCGCCCGACAGCTCGGGGCGCTCGTCGACCCGTACTGGAGCTACGTCGCCGGCGGTTGAAGAGGAGACGCGTCCGCCGGACACGCCCCGCCGGAACGCGTGCCACCCCCCGTACGGCGTCCGCCGCCCTCCACCGGCGCGGTCCTCCGACACGACCCCGGACGGCGCGACTTCACGAGCGACAACTGCTCGGGCGCCCACCCGGAGGTGCTCTCCGCGCTGCTCCTCGCGAACGGGGGACACCAGCGGTCGTACGGGGAGGACCGCTACACCGCCCACCTGGGGGACACCTTCCGCCGGCACTTCGGACCCGGCGCCGAGGTCTTCCCCGTCTTCAACGGCACCGGGGCGAACGTCGTCGCGCTGCAGGCCGTCACGGACCGGTGGGGCGCGGCCGTCTGTGCCGGACGGGCGCACGTGAACCAGGAGGAGGGAGGGGGGCCGGAGCACGTCGCGGGACTGAAACTGCTGGGAGTCCCCGCCACGGACGGGAAGATCGGTACCGCATCGGTCGAAGCCGTGCTGGAGACGGCGGAGGACCAACAGCACGCCCGGCCCCAGGTCCTTTCCCTGACCCAGGCCACCGAACTGGGAACCTGCTACACCCCGGAGGAGGTCCGCGTCCTCGCCGCCCTCGCCCACGCGCACGGTCTCGCCGTCCACATGGACGGCGCGCGCCTCGCGAACGCGGCCGTCTCGCTGGACGTCCCCCTGTCGGCCTGCACGACGGACGCGGGGGTGGACATCCTGTCCTTCGGCGGTACCAAGAACGGGCTTCTCCTCGGTGAATGCGTGGTGGTCCTCGACCCGTCCCGGGTGTCGGGCACGGCCCTCCTGCGCAAGCGCACCACACAGCTCGCGTCCAAGATGCGTTTCCTCTCCGTCCAGTTCGAGGCGCTTCTCGACGGGGACCTGTGGCACCGCAACGCGGCGCACGCGAACGCCATGGCGAAACGGCTGGGCTCCCTCCTCGCCCGGGTGGAAGGAGTGACGGTCACCCGGCCGGTCGAGGCCAACTCCGTGTTCGCCGTCCTTCCCGGAACCGTCCTGGCCGCGCTTTCGCGACGCTACGACCTGTATCTCAGCGACAGGCTCCGCAACGAAGCGCGCCTCATGTGTTCCTTCGACACCACGGAGGAGGACGTCCGGGATTTCGCCGCGGCGGTGGCGCGGGCGGCCCACGCGGGGGAAAAGGACTCCCGCCGGCCGTAGGAACAGGACCAGGACGGGGACCAGGACGGGGACGGGGAACGGGCGCCGGGCGGGGGACACCCGGCGCCCGTCGCGGAAAGCGCCCACCGGACGGCGGGCGTCACCCGGCCGACCCCCACCCGCCGCTCCCGGCCGGTGCCCCGGGGGCGGGAGGAGGCCGGATTCCTTCAGGAACCGGAGTGGGGTGTCGATCAGCCGCACATCGACGGGAGGGCAGACGACGCCGCTTCCGGCGAGCGCGCTCCCGGTGTTGTTTTGGCTGACATCGGGGCGCTCCGCCCGGCCCGACGTCAGCGCCGACCGGCCCCCGTACAGGGCGACACCACCGCACCGGAGCCCCCGCGTCACTGACCCGCCTCCGGTCCCACGCCCCGATCAGCGCGGTCGGGCGGGGCGCCAGTCGGGCCGGCGTCCGCCGAGGCCGATCACGCGGTCCAGGAGGGGAGCGCCCTCGGGCACCGCGACGACCGGACCGAAGAACCCCTCGCCGGACACGTCGTCGGCCGGGGTCAGCAGGGCCTCGGAGACCCGCAGCTCCTCCTCGCTCACCTCGTACGTCCGGCCGCTCGCCCGCGCCAGGTCCCAGCCGTGGAGCAGCAGCTCGTCGAGGGCGATCCGGCCCATGACGGGGGCCGGCAGTTCGATTCCGCCCGCCCTCGTGTTCCCCTCCCCGGCGCCCGGTTCCCGCCAGGCGGTGACCAGCTCGTCCAGCGCCTCGGGAAGCGCCGTCCGCCAGTCGTCGGGCAGGACCGGGAGGGACGAACCGGGCGGCGTGTCGGTCGTCGGCCCGAACCGTTTGCGGGCCGCGTCGCGGAAGGCGGTACTGAGCCCGGCGACATGGGCGAGCAGTTCCCGTACCGCGTACTCGGGGCAGGGCGTCGGATCACCGAGCCGCTCGTCGGCGATGCCCTCCGCGAGCCGGGCGACGCGCTCGGCGGCCGCCCCCAGGTCGATCGGTTCCATGCGTGCGGTGTTCTCCATACGGGGTGGACCGCCGGCCCGCCCGGAACTCGTCGCTCGGGACCGCGCCCACCCCGTCGCACGGGGCGGCGGCGGTCTCCCCGGCCCCCGGCAACCGCACCGGCCGTCCCGCGGCCCCGTGCGCGGACCGGTCGGCCTCAGGGCGACGGAGAGCGCTGTTCCGCGTACCGGACGAGGTCGTGGGAGGTGTCGATCAGTTCCTTCCGCTCCTCCCGCGAGCCGACCATCGGCCGGGAGCCGTCCAGGGGCAGCCGGGCGCTCTCCGGCAGGAACGCGACGGTCACCAGACCGATCGCGCCGGCCACCATGAGGTAGTACGCGGGGACCATGTCGTCGCCCGTGGCGTTCACGAGCGCTTCGGTCACGAGCGGGGTGGTGCCGCCGAAGGCCGCCACGGAGAAGTTGAAGCCGATGCCCATCGCGGCGTAGCGCACGGCGGTCGGGAACAGGGCGGGGAGTGTGGCCGCGCTCGGCGCGGCGAAGGCGGCGAGCAGGGTGGACAGGATCAGCACGCCGAGGACCGGGAGCCAGGTGCCCCCCGCCTTGATGAGCAGGAAGGCGGGAATCGCGAGGACGATCATCGCCGCGGCTCCGACCGCGTACAGGGGGCGCCGGCCGACCCGGTCGCTGAGGCGGCCGAGGAAGGTGATGAGGACGGCGATCCACACCATGCCGACGAGCACCAGCACGTCCGCCGACGTACTGGACCGGTCCAGCGTCTCCGTCTGGTACGTGGGCAGGTAGCCGGTGACCATGTAGTTGGTGACGTTGTAGAGCAGGACCAGCCCCGCGCACAGCAGCAGCGACCGCCAGTGGGCGCGCACGATGGTCTTGAACTCGCTGCCGGCCGACTTCTGGGCCAGGCTCTTCTCGTGCTCGTCCAGCTGCTGCTGGAACGCCGGGGACTCCTCCAGCTTCAGCCGCATGTAGAGGCCGATCACACCCAGCGGCCCCGCGATCAGGAACGGGAGGCGCCAGCCCCAGGCCAGCATCTGCTCGTCCGACAGGGCCAGGTTCAGCAGGGTGACCAGCGCGGACCCCATGGCGTAGCCGACGAAGGTGCCGAAGTCGAGCCAGCTGGACAGGAAGCCCCGCCGGCGGTCCGGCGAGTACTCGGCCACGAAGGTGGTGGCACCGCCGTACTCGCCCCCGGTGGAGAAGCCCTGGACCATCCGGGCGATCAGCAGCAGGATGGGGGCGGCGATGCCGATCGTGGCGTAGCTGGGGATCAGGCCGATCGCGAAGGTGCCCGCCGCCATCATGATCATGGTCGTGGCGAGGACCTTCTGCCGGCCGACGCGGTCGCCGAGGGGTCCGAAGACGAGACCGCCGAGCGGTCGCACCACGAACGCGGCGGCGAACGTCGCGAAGGACGAGATCAGCTGCGCTCCCGGCGAGGCGCCGGGGAAGAAGACCTTGCCGATGGTCGCGGCGAGATAGCTGTAGACGCCGAAGTCGAACCACTCCATGCAGTTCCCGAGCGCCGAGGCCCCGACCGCGCGTTTGAGCAGGGGCTTCTCGACGACCTGGACGTCCTCTTCCCGGTAGGCGCCCTTGACGCGGCGCAGCCGCCGCGCGAACTCCTCGCGGATGTATCCGGGCATGTGCGCGATCGACGCCGGCACGCCCGGGAGTCCCCGGGAGCCGTCCGGGCCGTCTGAAGGTACGTGGGCCACGTGCCGATGCCTCTTTCCTCGCAGCGTGTGATGACTCGCCTCGGCAATCGTCCGTCATGTCGATCACCGGGCGCATGTCGGAACCGCTTCCCCGAACCCGCCGCGGCACACCACGACCCCCGGGCGGGTGCGGTCAGACCCCGCCCCGAAACCCCTGGTCCCGGGGCACCCGGACGGCCGTGTCCCCGCCCCGGTCGCGGCCGGGCCCCGCCGCCGCACCGGCCGTCCGCGCCTTCGCCCCCGTCCCGCTCGTCCCCCGGAAGGGAAGTGCGCCCCTACTCCGAACGGGGGGCGGCGGCCGGACGGACGGCCGGTGCGGCGGCGCGTTCCCGCGGCCTGCCCGGCGGAACGCGAGGGCGGTGGCGACCGCCACCGCCGCGTCGCAGGTCGTCCGTATGATGGGGAAGATCGTTTTCCGGAACCGAACCGAACAGGGGCAGGACAGGACCGGGCCGGTCGGGACGGTGGCGGTGGCAAGGGCTCGCGGAACCCGCCCGGCCGCCTCCCCGGGGGTGGGGGCCGGACGGCGCCGCCCCTCCGGGAGCGGGCCGGGACACCGCCCGCCGTCCCGCCGCTCCGGCGGCCCGTCCCCCGCCCCTCCCGCCCGAAAGGCACTTCCGTGACCCAGCAGTCCTCTCCTCCCGGCGTCCGCCGGGTGGACGCCCGGCACCGCTACGAGATCCTCGTCGACGGCGAGCGCGCCGGTCTGACGGCCTACCGCGACCGCGACGACCGGCGGGTCTTCTTCCACACCGAGATCGACGACGCCTACGCGGGCCGGGGCCTGGCCGGGATCCTCGTCGAGCAGGCCCTCACCGACGTGCGCGCCTCCGGGATGCGGATCGTCCCGGTCTGCCCCTACGTGGCGAAGTTCCTGGAGAAGCACGGAGAGTTCGCCGACATCACCGATCCGGTGACCCCCGAGGTGCTCCAGTGGCTGGACGCCCGGCTGGGGCGCTGACCCGGCTCCCGGCCGACACGTGTGCGAATGGCTCGAAAACCTGCGGTCGGACGGGTAAACCCTGTTCGGATCAAGATCACTGCATGGAGGTAAAGGTCCCGTTCTCTCGGGTGGGGACGGGTGCGCCGCCGTTACTGTTCCCCGGGATCCGGGCGAACCGCCGGATCCGCGCACCCCGTTTCTCCTTGCGGCGGTGTGACGCGCCCGGGCGCGACACACCGCCTTCGTGGAAGAGAGCCCGCCCGATGACCGTTGACGACCGCCCGGAAGCGCGGCTCGCGCCGCCCAGGCAGTCCAGTCTGAGCACCGCGGCCGCCCGCAGGCTCGCCCACACGGCCAAGTCCGTCCCGCAGGCGCAGGAGATCACCTCCCGCTGGCTGCTGCGGATGCTTCCCTGGGTGGAGACCAGGGGCGGCGCCTACCGGGTGAACCGCCGACTGAGCCACACCGTCGGCGACGGGCGCGTCGAGTTCGTCCAGGAGGGCGCCCGGGTCCGGGTCATCCCGCGAGAACTCGGCGAGCTGGCCCTCCTCCGCGGCTTCGACGACGAGCGGGTGCTGACCGCGCTCGCCGCCCGGTGCGTCCAGCGCGACTTCCACGCCGGTGAGGTGCTGGCCCGGCGCGGCGACCCCGCCGGGGCCGTCCACCTGATCGCCCACGGCCGGATCGTCCAGACCTCCGCCGGCAAGTACGGCGGCGAGGGCACCGTCGCCGTCCTCGCCGGCGGCGACCACTTCGGTGAGAAGGCCCTCCTCGACGCCGACGCCGGCTGGGACCGCACCGCCACCGCCGAGACCGCCGGCACCCTGCTCACCCTCTCCCGCGCCGACTTCACCGCCGTCCTGGCCTCGGCGCCCGCCCTCCGGGACCACGTACGGGAGTTCGGCTCCCGGGCGGGCCGGCCGCGGAACAAGTACGGCGAGGCCGCGATCCCGATGCTGTCCGGCCACACCGGTGAGGTCGCGCTGCCGGGCGCCTTCGTCGACTACGAGCTCGCGCCGCGCGAGTACGAACTCTCCGTCGCCCAGGCCGTCCTCAAGGTCCACACCCGCGTCGCGGACCTCTACAACGGCCCGATGAACCAGACCGAGGAGCAGCTCAGGCTCACCGTCGAGGCGCTGCGCGAGCGGCAGGAGCACGAGCTGGTCAACAACCGGGAGTTCGGCCTGCTCCACAACGCCGACTTCAAGCAGCGGATCCAGCCGCACTCCGGTCCGCCCACCCCGGACGACCTCGACGAGCTGCTCACCCGCCGCCGGGGCACCAAGTTCTTCCTCGCCCACCCCCGCACGATCGCGGCGATCGGGCGCGAGCTCAACGCCCGCGGGATCCACCCCGAGCAGATCGACCTCGACGGCCGGAGCGTCCGGTCCTGGCGCGGGGTCCCGATCCTGCCCTGCGACAAGATCCCCATCAGCGCGGAGAACACCAGCTCGATCCTCGCGCTGCGCACCGGCGAGGACAACCAGGGCGTCATCGGCCTGCGGCAGACCGGTCTGGCGGAGGAGTACGAGCCGGGCCTCTCGGTCCGCTTCATGGGCATCGACGAGAAGTCGATCATCTCCTACCTGGTCACCACCTACTACTCCGCCGCCGTCCTGGTGCCCAACGCGCTCGGCGTCCTGGAGAACGTGGAGATCGCCCGCAGACGCTGAGGCCCCGCCGCCCCGTCCGCACCCGCCCGTCCAGCGCGGCCCGGAGCCCCCGGGCCGGGCGAGCACGCCCGGAACCGGGCGGCCCCGCCCACCCCTCCAAGGAGTCACGGATGCCCGATCCCGGGCCCTCCCCCCTGCGGTCGAGCCTGCCCACCGCCGCGTCCCACACCCTCACCCCGCCGACCGCCCCCGCCCCCGCTTCCGCTCCCGTCTCCCCCTCCGCCCCCGTCCCCGGAGACGTCCCGGCCGCCCCGGCCGCCCCGCCCCTCCGCGAAGGCGTCCCCGGGCCCCCGTCCGCCCTCGAACGGGTCCTGCGCGGTCCCAGCGGTCTGGGCACGGCGGGCCTCTCCCTGGTCCCGCGCGCGGAGCCCCCCGCGCCGGAAGGAACGGCGACGGCGAACCCGGCGGAAGGCCGGCCGATCCCCGGTCTCTACTTCCACCCGGTGCCGGAGCCCGACCCCGCGCGCGTGGCGGAGGTCAGCCGCCGCATCAAGGAGTGGGCGGTCGACGAGGTGGACCTGTTCCCCGACGACTGGGAAGGGGAGTTCGACGGCTTCCTGGTCGGCCGCTACATGGTCGCCTGCCACCCCGACGCCCCGACCGTCGACCACCTGATGATCGCCACCCGGCTGATGGTCGCCGAGAACGCGGTCGACGACTGCTACTGCGAGGACCACGGAGGTTCCCCCGTCGGACTCGGCGGCCGCCTCCTCCTCGCCCACACCGCCCTCGACCCGCTGCACACGACCTCGGCCTACCAGCCGCAGTGGGCGGAGTCGCTCCACGCGGACGCCCCCCGGCGCGCGTACCGCTCCGCCATGGAGTACTTCGTGCGGCAGGCCACCCCCTCCCAGGCCGACCGGTACCGGCACGACATGGCCCGGCTGCACCTGGGCTACCTCGCCGAGGCCGCCTGGGCCGAGACGGACCACCTGCCCGAGGTGTGGGAGTACCTCGCCATGCGGCAGTTCAACAACTTCCGCCCCTGCCCCACCATCACCGACACCGTCGGCGGCTACGAACTCCCCGCCGACCTGCACGCCCGGCCGGCCATGCAGCGCGTCCTCGCACTCGCCGGCAACGCGAGCACCATCGTCAACGACCTGTACTCGTACACCAAGGAACTCGACAGTCCAGGGCGTCACCTGAACCTGCCCGTGGTGCTCGCCGAACGCGAGTCGCTCTCCGAGAAGGACGCCTACCTGAAGGCGATCGAGGTCCACAACGACCTCATGCGCGACTTCGAGGCCGAGGCCGCCGCCCTGGCCGCCGCCTGCCCCGTCCCGAGCGTGCTGCGCTTCCTGCGGGGCGTGGCCGTGTGGGTCGACGGCAACCACCACTGGCACCGGACCAACACCTACCGCTACAGCCTGCCCGACTTCTGGTAAGAAACGGAAACCCCAGTGACCAGCACCGACACCACCGCCGCCTTCGTCCCCGCCCCCGTGACCCCCTACCAGGGCGACATCGCGCGCTACTGGAACGCCGAGGCCCGGCCCGTGAACCTGCGCCTCGGCGACGTCGACGGGCTCTACCACCACCACTACGGCGTCGGCGAGGTCGACCACGCCGCCCTCGGGGACCCGGAGGACGGCGCGTACGAGAAGAGGCTCATCGCCGAGCTGCACCGCCTGGAGTCGGCGCAGACCGACGTCCTCCTCGACCACCTCGGGGACGTCGGACGCGAGGACACCCTCGTGGACGCCGGCTGCGGCCGGGGCGGTTCGAGCGTCATGGCCCACCAGCGCTTCGGCTGCAGGGTCGAGGGCGTCACCCTCTCCTCCGCGCAGGCCGAGTTCGGCAACCGGCGCGCGAAGGAGCTGGGCATCGAGGAGCACGTCCGCGCCCGCGTCTGCAACATGCTCGACACCCCGTTCGAGAAGGGCAGCGTCGCCGCCTCCTGGAACAACGAGTCGAGCATGTACGTCGACCTGGACGACCTCTTCGCCGAGCACGCCCGGTTCCTGAGGATCGGCGGCCGGTACGTCACCATCACCGGCTGCTGGAACCCGAAGTACGGCCAGCCGTCGAAGTGGGTCTCGCAGATCAACGCGCACTTCGAGTGCAACATCCACTCCCGCCGGGAGTACCTGCGCGCGATGGCCGACAACCGGCTCGTTCCGCAGGCCGTCGTGGACCTGACCCCGGCGACCCTGCCCTACTGGGAGCTGCGGGCCACGTCGTCCCTGGTCACCGGCATCGAGGAGGCGTTCATCGAGTCGTACAAGGACGGCTCCTTCCAGTACGTCCTGATCGCGGCCGACCGGGTCTGACCGGGCCCGGCCGATCCCGGCCGAGTTCGCCCGAGCCCGGCCGTACGGACCTGCCGGGGGGGGGGGGGGGCCCCCCCCCCCCCGCCCCCCCCCCCCCCCCCCCCCCCCCGGGGGGCGGGGCGCGCCCGCGCGCCCCCCCCCCCCCCCCCCCCCCCCCCCCCCGCGGGCCCC